>CANCGR010000323.1 GCA_947377625.1 Gammaproteobacteria bacterium
CCCTTTGCAAACGCCGCACTGCACGCTGATTACCGCTACTACCACGACACGTTCGGCATTGATTCGCATACCTTGCAACTGCAGTGGTACCAGAATCTCGGCACCAAGTGGCAACTGGTGCCGGGCGTGCGTGTTTATCGTCAAAGTGCTGCCGACTTCTTCCACAGTGCCAGCGTGTTTACTCCCAATACCACGACTTCGTCCGACTATCGCTTGTCGGCTTATGGCGCAATCAGTGGCAGCCTCAAGCTACAAGTGGAACTCGACAAGTTCACGCTCAGCGTCAGTGGCGAACGCTACCTGAGCCGCAGCGGCCTTGCGTTGCGTGGCGGCGAAACCAGTGCCGCGCTGGTGAATTTCACGCGCTTGTCGCTGGGCGTGGATTATCGCTATTAAGCACGGTGCCAACGCCTGCTCGACCGCCTTATAGCTTGCCTTCACCCAACGGCAATAAGACAATCGTGGCCCTCAATTCCAATTATAAAAATCGGCTTGTTCGCGGTTTCACGGTGTTATGGCTTTATCTCGTCGACGTTTTCTTCACACAGCATCCTGCACCGGCACTTGGCTGGCTCTGAACCTCGGCCACACGGCCAACGCGCTGGCCGCTGACAACAACGCGCTGCAATGGCAAGACCTCGGTGCCGGCCTGGCGCTGATACAAGGGGCTGGCGGTGCCGTGCTGGTAGTGGATGGCAAAGACGGTGTGGCCTTGGTGGATGGCGGCAACACCCGCTCTGCCTCTGCCCTGCTCGCGCTGGTGAAGTCACATACCGGCAAACAACCCAAGCTGCTGTTCAACAGTCATTGCCATCGCGACCAGATTGGCTGCAATCAAACACTCGGCAAACAAGGCGCCACCATCATCGCGCACGAGAACACCAGACTGTGGCTCACAACTGAAATTCTCAGCAAGTGGGAGCATCAGGTTTATCCGCCGTTGCCAACTGAAGCATTGCCGAACAAGACTTTTTACTACGACAGCGAAACCATCGAGTTCAACCACAAGCTCAACTACGGCTATCTGCCACAGGCGCATACCGATGGCGATATCTATGTGCACCTGTCGGAACAAAATCTGGTCTGCGTAGGTGATGTGGTCAGCGCCTCTGTGTACCCGCTGGTGGACTACGCCACCAACGGCTGGATCGGCGGCATGATCACTTCTCTCACTCAGCTGCTGACGCTGTGCGACAACAACACCCGCATCATCGCCAGCAGCGGTGTCGTCAACAAAGCCCATGTGCAAAGCCAGCTCGACATGTGCTCAGCAGTGGCAGATCGCATCGGCACCGCGTACTACAAAGGCGGTTCACTGGTTGAATTCCTGGCCGACAAACCCACCGCCGAATTCGATGCCAAATGGGGCAATGCGGAACTGTTCCTGCGCATGGCGTGGGAAGGCACGCTGCCGCATGTCACCGAAATACGCCGCTTCGGCAAGAGGGCCTAGACCATGAAATTTCTTGCCGCTCTCAGCACGCTGCTGCTCCTGGTTCCCGCGTTGTCGCATGCACAAACGGACCCTTTCGGCGCTACCCGCAAAGAATGGAACCAGTTGCAAAGCTTCTGCGTGAAGTGCCATAACAACGATGATTTTTCAGGCGGCTTTTCGCTCGACGGCATGACGCCTGAATCGTTAGCCACCAACGGCAAACTGTTTGAACAGGTCATCCTCAAACTCAACGCAGGCATGATGCCACCGCTGGGCCAGGATCTGCCGACCATGACGCAGCGCAAGGCACTGGTGCATGCACTCGAACAAAGTCTCGATGCCGTGGCATCCGGCGCGCCCGATCCGGGCAGTGAAATGCTGCATCGCCTCAATCGCAGTGAATATGCCAACGCGATTCACGACATGCTGGGGTTGAATATTGACCCGGCTGACCTGTTGCCACGCGATGTAGAAAGCAGCGGCTTCAACAATGTGGCATCAGTGTTGTCGGTATCACCGAGCTTTCTCGAACAATACATGCTGGCCGCGCGCGAAGTCAGCGTGCAAGCCATAGGCCGGCCGCAAGCAGCACCCACCTCCCGCGTTTATCCGGGCGCCGCCAACGCCAGCCAGAATCAGCACATCGATGGCCTGCCGCTCGGCACACGCGGCGGCATGGTGGTGGAACACGATTTTCCGGCGGATGGTGATTACGACTTTGCGGTGACTGGTCTGGTAGGCGCCGGCTATGTGTGGGGTGTGATGGACGAGAACAATCTCATCATCACCATTGATGATGAGCGCATCTTCCAGGCCAAAGTGGGCGGCAAGGAAGATCTGCGCGCCGTCGACCTCAAACAAGCGGAAGGCGTTGGCGCCATCAACGAGCGTTTCCGCAATATTCGTCACTTCGTCAAAGCCGGCACGCATCGCGTTGGCGTCAGTTTCATCATGCGCTCCTCGGCCGAAACCATTGAACCCTTGCACGGCTTTGTGCCGGTCGATGGCATGGCGGTGCTGGTGCAAGGGGTTTCCGGCGGCCCGCGCATCGACAATATCGGCGTCAGCGGCCCTTACAATCCGAAGGGTGTGAGCTCAACTGTTGCACGCGAAAAAATCTTCATCTGCCAGCCCAAACAAGCCAGTGAAGAACTGGCCTGTGCGCGCCGCATCCTCGGCAACCTGGCACAGCAAGCATTCCGCCGGCCGGTCACCGATGACGATCTGGCTTCCGCGCTGCAGTTCTACAGCGGCGGCCGTGAACACGGCAGCTTTGATGACGGAATCCAGAAAGGCCTGATGGCAATTCTGGCCAGTCCGAAATTCCTGTACCGCGCGCACAGCCCCAAAGCCGACAGCAAGGAAAGTTTCGCCCTCAGCGACAGTGAACTCGCCACCCGTCTGGCCTTCTTCCTGTGGAGCAGTCTGCCCGATGCAGAATTGATTGGCCTCGCGCAACAGGGCAAGCTGCATGACAGCGCCGTACTGGAAAAACAAGTGCGCCGCCTGCTGGCCGACCCGCGCGCCTCGGCACTGGTTACCAATTTCGCATTCCAGTGGCTGCATATCGGCGGCCTCGAACAGGTCAATCCTGACCGCACGCTGTTCCCGCAATTCACCTTCGATCTGATCCCCGATTTCCGCAAGGAGCTCGAACTGTTTATCGACAGCTTGTTTCAAAATGATCGCCCGGTCAGTGAACTGCTCACCGCCAACTACACCTTCGTCAACGAGCGCCTGTCATTGCATTACGGCCTCAACAACGTGCGCGGCGGCCAGTTCCAGCGCGTAGAACTCAAGGACCCGCAACGCTTCGGCCTCTTGGGCAAAGGCGCCGTGCTCATGACCACCTCCTACGCCAATCGCACCTCCCCAGTAATTCGCGGCGCGTGGATTCTCGACAAACTCATCGGCACACCTCCTCCATCACCACCACCCAACGTGGAAGCCTTCCCTGAAAACCAGGAAGGCGGCGTCAGCCTCACGGTGCGCGAACGCCTCGAACATCACCGCGCCAACCCGACCTGCAAAACCTGCCACAGCATCATCGACCCGCTCGGCCTCTCACTGGAAAACTACAACGCCGTCGGCCAGTGGCAACTCAAAGACCTCGACGCCGGCCTGCCCATCGATGCCTCCGGCACCCTCACCGATGGCACGCCAGTAAAGACCCCGCGCGATCTCTCCATAGCCCTGTCAAAAGACCCCGAACGCTTCGCCACCACCTTCACCCGCAAACTGATGATCTTCGCGCTAGGCCGCAACCTCGAGTACTACGACATGCCGGCCGTGAGAGCGATCGTGCACAAGGCCGAACATGACAATTACAGGTTGTCGTCGCTAGTGCTCGGCATAGTGCAAAGTGATGCATTCCTGAAAGACAAACAGGTGAATGCCGCTGCTACTTCGGTAGCTGCGGAGTAATCCAAGATTTACGACAATGGCTTGATGGGAAAGAACAAAGGTAGGGAAGGAGCAGATACAGGTTTCGACGACCGTCGGAGGCCATGGATGGCCGGAGGCGAGCTTACAGGGACGTACTCGTGGCGTGTCGGCGAAATCTGTATCTGCTCCTGACCGGCAGGTTAAGTACGATCCAATTACCAGAGGAAACGTTCAATGTTTCTCACTAAAAAACATCTACCACGCCGCACCGTGCTGAGAGGCCTAGGCGCCAGCATCGCCTTGCCTTTGCTGGATGCGATGATTCCGGCAGCGACCGCGCTTGCGCAAACCGCAGCAGCGCCCAAGCCACGCGTGGGCTTTATCTATTTCCCGCACGGCGCGGTAATGAACAAATGGACCCCGACCAAGGTCGGTGCTGATTTTGATTTGCAGCCAATCCTGCAGCCATTGAAAGACTTCCAGAAATATCTGACCGTCATAAGCGAACTGGAAAACTTCCCCGCCATTGCCGAACCCGTCCATGCCGTGACGCC
>CANCGR010000324.1 GCA_947377625.1 Gammaproteobacteria bacterium
GTCTTTGACAGTTTGGTCCAGGTGTTGGTGCGAGAGCCGTGCAGGTTCAGGGTGCCGCCCGAAAGCATAATGCCGCGGTCACCCATGCCCATCATCTGTTCGTCTTTGACATTGTCGGTAAGTGTAATGGTCGCGTTGTGGGTAAAGGGCTTGGCTGCAGTGCCGATCGCCAGTTCTCCATGCACCATGATCCACTCGGTGCTCAGTTCCAGATCGGACTTGTCGGCAAAACTGAGTTTGCCATTTATCGTCATGCCGTTCAGTGCTGGCGGACTGACGTCGAGTACAACGTCCTTGCCTGCGGCAATAGAGACGATGTCGCCCTGTGCGGGAACCGCTCCACCAGCCCAAGTGGAAAGAGCCGACCACTTTCCGCTTTTTGTTGCGGTAGTTTCAGCATGAGAGCTGATGGCGAAACAGCAGGTAACAAGCAATGAAAGAAAAAACGAAACGCTGTGACTTCTTTTGTGAAGAGGGCGCATGGCAGAACTCCTGTGCTCGAATATTTTGATAGTAGTACTGAGGAAGTTGGGGTGATTATCAGGTAGCTGGCCGTCAACAGCAAACCGTCTAGTCGCACCATCCCTGTCCGATGCACGAACCTGTTCTTTACTAATCCCCAAAAAGCAAAACGGCGCAGTTTTGAGGCTGCGCCATTTCGTTGTCGCTGCAGTTGTCCCTGCAAAACATTACTATCCCACCTGTTTCCGCACAGCAACTGAACCCTCATCCAAGCGCACTTTCCAGCTGTACCGAATCCGAAACCCATCCCAATACGGTTTCTATAGAGAGTAGCGAAGCCTCGTGATTGGTCCGCGCCAGTCCGCTTCCTACAATAGGTTCACTCGTGCAATCCTCAAGCAGAATGCAGCGGTAGTCACGAAACATGGCGTCTCGTACAGTCGATTCCACACAGATACTTGTCGTGCACCCCACCACAATGAGTTGCTTGATGCCCATGCCACGCAGGCGCTCGTTCAGATCGGTGCCGTAGAAACCACTGAATCGCGTTTTGTACAAGACTATGTCTTCCGCGTGAGGCTTGAGACCGGCGACGATGTCGGTGTTCCATGTATCGCGGACCAATATTCGGCTTGCACTCCCGTCGGGCGCCTGCACGTGCTTGCCCACACCCAACGCGAGATGCCGCGTCCGATTCACGGAGCCTTCTTCACCGAGATCCGATAAATCGGGTAGATACCCCATTTTGAAGTAGACGATGGGCATCTTCGCGCGGCGGGCGGCGGCAAGAACCTTCGCCATCGGCGCGATCACCTGCGCAATTCCCGAGATGTCGATGCCTGCACGATGCAACATGCCGCCGGGCGTACCGAAGTCGTTCTGCATGTCGACAACGATAACGGCAGAGCTCGCCGTGTCGAGCATTAGTGGACCCGGCCGCGCTGCGAGTTCTACTACGCGACCGGTTGCCGCCGGGGCGCGTGCCGAACCCAGCACCGCAACCGCGGCACCGGTAGCGGCGGCTACTTGCAGCATTTGACGACGTGTAATTAATTTCATTGAACCTCCTTGGTGATTGATGAATGAATCGACTCAGGAGAATCGTATGCGCGCAGAATTGCGCCTGCATCGGCTGAACCGCGTAGCCCGTGGTTGATGAATTGGCGTAAACCGCGCAGCTCAGACGAGGCCGTGCATCAGGGCGTAGGCGGTGGCGCCCGCTTTGCTGCTGACATCGATCTTGATGTAGAGGTTGGTGATGTGGCGCGCAACGGTACGCTCACTTATCTCGAGTTCGTCGGCAATTTCCTGATTGGTATATCCCCCAGCGATCAGGCGCAAAACTGCGATCTCCCGCGGCGTCAGTGATATTGGCGCCTGGCCCGGCAGGCGCGCGGATGGCTTTGCACCTCCGTCGCGACTCAAAAACTGCCCGATAGCGTCGAGGTACTTCGCCTGATCGTTGCCGGCAATGAAGCAACCGTCGAGTGTGATCAACTCAGCCTGGTCGATACCAGCAGCTACGTCGCGGCACAGGTCAAAAGAACCAAAGGGAAAGGCTGTATCGTGAATCACGAGAGTGGGCGCCCGGACCGTACCGAGCAGCGGTGTCACATTGATACGTTCCGACGCTGCGTAGTATGCATACAGACCCTCCGCGGTGGCACCGGCGCGCATGACCTCCGCTGTGGCCTTGCGCAGCGCGGGATCATTGAATCCGGTGACGACGTCCGCCAGCGAATTGGTGAAGACCTCCCATTCACGCTGTGCGGCTGGGGACATCCCGCGGACAACCTTGAAATCCGGCAGCGCGAACATGGCCTTGCCAGACGCCCACGGACACAGCAGGATCAGGCGCGACACCATTTCAGGGTGGGCAGCTGCGAATGCCACGGCCGTTGCGGTGCCGAGGTCGGCGCCGCATAACGTGAACCGATCGAACCCAAGCCTGGTAACGATGGCTTCGATGTCGCTGACGCGCGCGGCCAGCCCGATATCTGCCACCTCGCGATCGGAAGCCCCCATACCCCTGACGTCATAGCGCACTACATGGTAGCCGGAATCGGCAAGCCGATCTGACACCAGCCGCACATGCGGGATGCCGCCCCGATAGGACTGAAGATCGCCAAAAATATTCGAAGCAAATACCACAGGCGAGCCCTTTCCGAGCTCGATAAACGCAATGCTCGAGCCGTCGCGCGTCTTTACGTATTGGATAGGAGGCAACAAGGCCGGAATACCTGATTAAATCTTCATGCTCCATTCTGGGCCAAAGTGAAAGCACACGGAAGAAATTGTCGGCAATGCAATTTTAATGCAGAAAAAAAGCGCAGCTTTTGGCTGCGCTTTTTTTGTGATACTTCCCACAATCGCCGCTATTGCGGCAAATCGCTTACTTCTTGGTACGCCAGCTATCAGCGTAGTTGTCACGCGCATCCTGCGCATACGGAGTCGGTGCAACTTTGACGCGGATCTCAACCTGTTTGTGCGGCTCGATCGAGGTCTTGGCGCTGTTCTGCGCTTCGCCCCACTTCAGCGTCAGCACGTCACCAATCTGTACGCTGGCATCAACCACGGCCAGTGACAACAAGCAGCGCTCGTTGTACGAGTAGCCGTTGAACATGCTCATGCCCACGCGCTTGCCGTCTTTCAGCAGTTCGTCTGCGTTGCTGGATGAGTAGTTATGGTTCGGGAAGTCGATCCACTTGGCAGCCAGACCTGGCTCGAAGGCAGTGGCGATAGTTGCCAGCACGTCTTCGCGGTTCCACTCGATGGTGACTTTCTTGCGCTGGCCACCGGCGGCTTTCATAGCTTCGAGAGCAGCTTTGCCGATGAAGTCTTCTTTCTTCCAGCCGATGTAGAAGTCGTAACCCAGTTCGAACGGAGTGACGTAGTAATCGGCGATGTTGTCGGATACCAGCGAACCACCGAGCGAGCCGACGGCTTCGTAGTGATCGGCACCCAGCCAGTCACGATAGTCTTTCAGCATGCCGTCGCCGGAGTAGATGCCTGGCAGCGGGCTTGGGATCCAGCCGGATTCCAGCGTGTTGGATGAGTAGGCACGGGCACCCACGAAGCGCAGATCAACACCTGCGGTCTTGGCGGCTTCGGCGATGGTGCTCTGGATGTAGCTCTTGTCAGCGTAAGGGCCCCAGATTTCCAGGCCAGGTGCGCCGGCCATGCCGTGACGCAAGGCCATTACCTGGCGCGAGCCGATGTTGATCTTGTCAACGTGGAAGAATTTCACTTCCGGGATCGGGCCGCCGTGCAGGGCTTCGAAAATCTTGTTGGCATCCGGACCCTGGATCTGGAAGCGGTAGTGGGTGCGGTAGATGGCTTTGCCGTCAGGGCGGGAATCGGAGCGTGGATCGTGGAACAGACGCACGTTCCAGTTGCCGGTAGCAGCCTGGAAGCGAACCCAGTTCGCGGTCGGCGCACGGCCTACCAGGATGAATTTTTCTTCAGTCTCGCGGAAGATGATCATGTCGCCGATCACGTGGCCGGCTGGTGTTACCGGTACGAAGTGTTTGGCAACGTTGAGTTTGAAGTTCGCGAAGCTGTTGATGCCCACATAGCTGAGGAATTTTTCGGAATCGGGACCTTCTACCGTGATCTCGTCCATGTGGTGGGTCTGGTCGAACAGGACGGCGGAGTTGCGCCAGGCGATCTGTTCGGTGCGCCAGTTGGAGAATTCAGACGCAACCACTGGGTACACATAAATACCGGCTTTGTTATTGCGTAATAAATTGACGGCACCGCCGGCGGCTTCCATCGCGGAAGAAAGGCTATTTTTTGACATCTTAAGTATGACTCCTAAGCTCTTATAAGTGGGGCGCGCATGATGCCACGATCATTAAACGATAGGAA
>CANCGR010000325.1 GCA_947377625.1 Gammaproteobacteria bacterium
GTGAATCTGCAGGGGCGTGATGCGTATTATTTTTCCGACAGTCACAACGTGCGTTCAAAGGCCTACGACCTGCTCAACGCCAGCCTCATCTGGAACATCGACAAATGGCAGCTGACCTTGTGGGGTCGCAACCTCACCAACGAAAACTACTTCGTGCATGGTTTCTTCTTTGGCAATGATCCGCGTGATAACTACACTGCCAAGCGTTATACCCAGTTGGGTGAACCGAGGCGGTTTGGATTGACGGCGAATTGGGACTTCTGAGGAATGAAAAAGCGGCTCACAAGGCCGCTTTTTTTATTGTCAGAATTTATGGTCGTGGCTTCATCGCAGCCTGGCATCGCTGAAGCAACCATCAATTTTGATATCGTCCGATGGCCGACGCGAAACTGCTTTTCTTGACTACTTGCAGCTGCGTCAGCATTTCATGGGTGACGGCAGTTAAACCGTGCCGGGTTTTGAGATCGCAGATGATCCTCGCCAACAGGTGGGCAGTCATTTCTGCATCTGCCATGGCGCGATGAAAAGTACCCGATGATGGCAGTGACAGATGCGAGACCAGAGCACCCAGTCTGTGGCTGGGTGAATTGGGATACAGCCGCCGGGACAGCAGCAATGAGCAAGCCACCGCTGCCTGCCGGCGCAGACCAATCCTTGCCCATTCTGCATCCAGAAACTTGCTGTCAAACGAGGCGTTATGGGCAATAAGCGGGACATCGCCAATTTTCCGGTAAAGCTCGTGCATGACTTGCGATGCTTCCGGCGCCTTGCGCACCATGGCATCGGTTATCCCGGTCAGCGATTGCACGAAAGCCGGTATGGGTCGTTTGGGATTGATCAGGCTTTGGTAACGATCAACTATTTTTCCGTTCGACTGGAACACAACTGCTACTTCGGTGACGCGGTCGCCAAGGTCGGGAGACAAGCCGGTAGTTTCAAAATCCAGTATTGCAACTACCTGCTTCAATGCCACGCACCAAGTATCAATCCCATCAGCGTAAACACTACGGTCCAATAACCACCAGTGATGAAGATGTAGGCCGCCGGTTTTTGCTCATACAAGGAATTTACCGCAATCGCCGATGCCACCCATGGCAAGCCGGTGAGAAGACCGTACAGTGCCCCATGCGCCGCATCGGCAGTGCCGATGAAATAGGCCAGACATATCGCCATCATCCACTCGAGGATGAAGGTGATGCTGAGCATGCGGCGCAAACCGATTTTGGGTGCTTGTCTTGCGGCTGCAGGATCAATGCCGATCGAGCGCATCCAGGGCTTGCCGAACAAGGGGCCGTACCACAAGGCGCCCAATACAAAACTCACGACAGTGGCCAGCAATACCGCTTTCCAGTTGATCGCTACTTCTCCCATAGAGCCTCCCAAGGGTCAGTCAAGAATGATATGTGGCAGAAAGCGTGACGTATTGCGGGTGATAAGTGAAGCATCTTCACGCAGGCCGATGCCGGCGGCGCGGTCGCCCACTACCCAACTGCCTGTGAGGGTGTAGACGGTTTGCTGCCGCAGCGGATCAATAAACTTTGGCAAGGGGCAAAACTGCTGGCGTATGTAGCCGCCTGTTCCATAGGGGCCTGCAGCTGCTACTTTTTCACCATTGAAATTCACCAGTTCCACATTGGCACCTTCACGCGAATACAGCGGCTTGCGCACCCAGCCGTTTTGCAGCGGCTCATTGGCCTTGTCTTCAAAATAACTCGGCAGCAGATTGGGATGATCCGGATATTTCTGCCACAGCAATGGCAGGATGCCTTTGTTGGACATCAGTGCTTTCCACGGCGGTTCCAGAAAGCGTGTATCGGAGGTGAGCAGCACCGGCGCATATTCCTCACTCAGCATGAACTCCCACGGGTAGAGCTTGAACATGCCGTTGACGGCAGTACCCATTACATCGACAAACTGGCCGGCGCGCTGGCCCACGGTTTCCAGCGGCACATATTGGGCGCGCAAACCGGCTTGCACGGCACAGTCCATCAGATAGCGCACGTTGCCGCGATCTTCGATGCTTTCTTCAACGCTGCTGAAATAGAACGGCTGTGGCAGCTGCAGTGACTTGAACGCCTCGATCAGTTTTTCCTGCAGTGAATTGAATTGATCGGCGCCCTGCGGCAGCAATTGGTTTTCGATCTGGTCTTCCAGCCACACCCATTGAAAGAAACTGCTTTCAAACAGCGAGGTGGGCGTGTCGTAATTGAGTTCGAGCAGTTTGGGTGGTGAGCGCCCGTCGTAGCTCAGATCCATGCGGCCGTAGAGTTGTGGCTGCGCGGGCCAGCTCGCGGCGATGTAATCCCAATGGGTGGCTGGAATCGCGAGCTGGTTTAGCAGTTGTTCGCTGGCGAGAATTTCCGGCACCAGAGACAGTGCCATTTCGTGCAGTTCTTCGGTGGCAGGTTCGAGCTCTTCTTCGATTTGCTGCCAGCTGAACTGGTAATAGGCGCTTTCGTCCCAGTAGGTTTCGTCGTCGATGGTGTGATAGTCGAAACCGACCGATTCGGCGTATTCGCGCCAGCCTTCACGTTCGTCAATGAGTTTGCGTTGCATCGGGTTGCCGGCTAGCCGCCAGCACTGTCAAAGCTGGCAGCAGTGGCGCCGAAGCCACCGATGCGACGTTGACCACCTACACTAGGTGTCATTGCCCGGCTGGGCACTTTCACTTCGCCGCTGCGGCTGGCTACTGCGTTGTTGTCAGCAGTGCGATAGGTGAAGGAGTCATCGCGCGACTTGTACAAGGGCTGGGGTTGTACCGCGCTGCGTGCACCGCCACCTCCACCTCCGCCGGCGAAACTACTGCTTTGCTTGTCGTCGTCTCTTCTGACGTTGTCGCGTGGCTGCGAGCCGGGCGAGGAGAACGCCCCGGTCTGTATAACCTGCGGGCGGTTGAACATCTGGCTTGCCATGTAGCCCATCATCATCGGCATGAAGAAGCCGCCGCTGGATGAGTTGGATGCATATTGACGCTCAGGTGCCACCTCACAGCGCTGCGCACCGAAGTCGGCTTCGCATTCCTGCAACGTCTGGTATTTCGGCGCCACCTTGGGATGCAACTCAGCGGCTTGCTTGTAATCTGCCAGGCAGAGTTCCTTGGCGTCCGCTCCCGGATTTTTATCCTGGCATTCCTGCACGCTGCTGTAGACCACGGCCGATGTTTCCGGCTCAGAGGAACACGCCACCATCAACATGCCGGTGGCGGGCATCATCAATACCAGTGCTACTTTGTTGCTGCGTTTACGCGCGCGTTGCGTCATGGCTGATTACCAGTAAGTCATCGCTGAGGCGTTGATAAGGCCAACGCTGATACTGAGCGCGGCGACCAGCACTGCGGCTGCCGCTTCGCCTTTGGCAATGCGCTCCGACAAATGCGGCAAGGCAAAACGCATCACCACAAACGTCAGCACCTGCATCACAAACGACACCACGCCCCACACGGCGCAATCAATCAGGGTTTGTGAATGGGTGATCGCACTGGACATTGGCAGCGCGAAACCGAGCAAGGCGCCACCGAGGGCGATGGCAGCAGCGACATTGTTTTCGCGCACCAGCGCCATTTCATCGTGGGGCGTCAGCCAGATATAGACGCGCCAGAAGATGCCCATCAACACAACGCCGAGGCCGAAGTAGATAAGGAAATCGAGAAAGCCGCCGAGTGAATAGAGTGTGTCTTGCACCACGTTTTACTCCTTGCCCAAGTAATCAGGCCTGTCTTGTCATTGGGCTGTATTTGCCGGCTCAGCAGTGGCTGCTGGCGGATGTTCAATCAAGGTGAAACTGCTGCCTGGCTCGCCCTGGATATACAGCGTGCACAGTCCCCAGCTGTCGGGAATCTTATAGTCTGAATCCACCAACACCTCAAGGTGTTTGCCTTGGGCATTGCGGCATCTGGCCTCAATGCCTTGCAAAGCGCCTGCTACGTTGGTGAGGGAAAATTCATGGTGCGTAAGTGTATGTGGCCAATAGGTTGACAAAAAGACAGCACCTTTGATTTGTAATGGCATGTCGCTGGCAAGTTTGGTTGTGAGTTCGGTTTCGGTTGCAGCCAACTGTTGCATGATGGATTGGTACTCAGCTTCGCTCTGCAGGCTTTCTGAAGTTTTCAACTGCTTCAGCAAGCTTTTGGCATCCTCCAATTCATTGTTGTTCACCGCGTAGGTAAAAGCAGCTGCCAATCCGGCAAGCCGAAAGTCTTTTGGAGCAAAGTCGCTCAACAGCAAAAAATTACGCAGTGCATCATAGGCTGCAGCCGGCTCATTTTTTAACGTGAACAGACGGTACCTGAGCCAATGATAAAAATACTCGCCGACGACAGAGTGAT
>CANCGR010000326.1 GCA_947377625.1 Gammaproteobacteria bacterium
TGATAGCCGCCGCCGGTGGAACCGAACCCAGCCAGCTCTGCATAGATTTTGGCCCCGCGTGCTTTGGCAGTGGATTCCTTTTCCAGGAACAGCATTGCAGCACCTTCGCCCAACACAAAGCCGTCGCGATCAGTCGCAAACGGGCGGCATGAATTGCCTGGGTCATCGTTCTGGTTCGACATTGCGCGCAAGCGATCGAAACCGGCCACCATCAACGGCGTGATGGTGGCTTCCACACCGCCGGTCAGCACGGCATCAACGCGGCCGCTTCTGATCATATCGAGCGCGATGCCGATGGCGTTGGCGCTGGAGGAGCAGGCAGTGGCGACAGTCTGTTGCTGGCCGATAAAGCCCCACTTGATTGCAATCTGATTGACGATGGAATTGGGGTCGATGAACGGCACGGTCATCGGGTTGACGCGGGTTGGCCCGGATTTGAGCAGGCGGGTGAGTGCATCTTCGGTGTAGTACATGCCACCGAGGCCGGTGCCGAGCGAAATGCCGATGCGGCGTTTGTTCAGGCTTGGGTCTTCCAGACCGGCATCCTTGACCAGTTCAGCGGCAGCGGCCAGCGCAAACTGGGTATTCAGCGACAGGTTGGCAACGGAATAACCCAGCAAGGTCGAGATATTGGTCTTTATTTCGGCGGCGATCTGGGTGCGGTATTCGGCAGGATCAAAGCGGGAAATGCGGGAAATGCCGGATTTGGCTTGCAGCAGATTGGCCCAGAACTCATCAAGGTTGTCACCCAATGCAGAAATGGCGCTCAGCCCGGTAATAACCACTTTTTCCATAATTCGCTCGCGCTACCAATCAGCAACAGACCCAAGGTATTTACCGGTTCACGGCGTGCAGTTCATAATCGCACCGTGCCGGTTCCTGCACCTCTTCCACAACTGCAAGTTATGAGTGCAAGGCGTTCATCTTGCACCGAAAAATACAGGAGGTGAACCTGTATTTTCTCCACGCCTTCTCCACAAAACCTCAATCATTACGCAAGCAACGCATCCCATAATGGCATCGTTGGACGTGGGATTATTTACCCCCCTTGTTTTCGCGGAACCCGCTTCGGGCTAATGAAAAATATTACCGCTGACTTTAGGCTGACTTGCTTGCTCCTCGTACTGGTTTTAGGCGGGTTGGCGGGCTGTACGCTGATTAATCCTCTTGACCCTCCAGCCGCTGCCCAAATAGCGCCGGCACAATGGGCACACCCGCTCCTCAATCCTGAAGCAGGCGCGATCAAACCGGATTTGACTTCGTGGTGGACCGCCTTTGCCGACCCGCAATTAAACGAACTCGTCAACCTCGCCAATGTGCAGAATCTCACCATTGCCCAGGCGCAGGACCGCATTCGCCGCGCCCGCATTCAATTGGGCCATGCTGCCGACGAGTTTTTGCCAGAACTGCGTGCTCACGCCCAGCCCAACGAATCAATTTCTGCGCGCGACACCTATTTCCAATATGGTCTGGATGCCACCTGGGAGCTAAGCCTGTTCGGCCGCAAGGAAAGCTTGCAGCAACTGGCACAAGCGGCCATGCAGACCAGCGAAGCGGAGTCACAGGCAGCACGGGTATCGGTAGTGGCCGAGGTGGTGCGTACTTACATTGAGCTGCGCACCAGCCAGCAGCAACAGCAGTTGCTTGAGCAGCAGATGCAGCTTTCTCAAGCAAAAATACGCTTGCTCGCCGTGCGTCAGCGCTTGGGGCTGCAAGCAGCCAAAGAGCTGGCAGAAGCCAACAGTGCTGCCTTGCTGTTGCAAATCAACCAGAGCAAGAGCCAGCAACTGGCCGAGTCGGCACTGCAACGTCTGGCCTTGTTGCTAGGCCAGAGCAGCCCGGATGTGCAATGGCAAAGCGCTGCAACGCAACCGCAACTGGGCGCTTACGGGTTTGCGCAACTACCGGTCGACATGTTGCGCACCCGGCCAGAAATCAAGGCTGCTGAAGCTGCAGTTTTGCAAGCCACTGGCGAATTGGGGCTGGCAAGAGCCGATGTCTATCCGTATCTGTCGCTGGGCACTGCTTATCTCTACTCCACCAATATCACCAGTAACGCTGTCTCTGACAGCCTGATCCATTCAACCCCTGCCTTGGGCCCTACGATAGACATACCGCTGTTCGACTGGGGTCGCCGGCGTGCAGTTGTGAAGGCACAGCAGAGCGCAATGGATGCTTCACTGCTGGCCTATCGTCAAGCAGTGCTGGAAGCCGTGGCTGAAACTGAAATTGCACTGTCAGCCCTGCTCTCACAAAAGCAGATTCTGGCGACTACGCAAACCAACCAGACCGGCCGCGAACGCGAACTCGTGCGTATCCAGAATTTGCAGCGACTGGGTTTTGCCAGCGAGCTTGATTCCCTCAACGAACAACAACAAATCGTTGACGCCAGATTGGCGTTGCTCGAAGCGCATGCCAGCCACAATCTGGCCTTTGTGGCGCTCTACAAATCGCTCGGCGGCGCGCCGCTGCCAGCAGCGGAGGCGCAGAACTGATGGTCTCGCTGGCCCGCAAAAGTTTGCTGCGTGAATGGCCCCGTTATTTACCGGCCATTCTGGCGATCTGCTTTGCAGGTGTTTTGCTGTTTATGCAGGCCGCACTGGTGCTGGGCATCTTCGGCAGCGCGGCCATGTATGTCACCGAGTCTTCGTCTGATTTATGGGTAGGCTATCCGGGCACACAAAGTGTCAGCCAGGGGCGTGCGATCAGCGCCAATGTGGAAACCTTGCTGCGCATGAACCCCAATGTCAGTGCAGCAGAACCCTTGCAGTGGGTCGATGCTGATTGGCGCAGCCCGCATACCAGTGGCGGCGTTTCTGTTTACGTAATCGGCATCAATCCCAACCACGACGGACAAATCTTCGATCAAGTGCTCGACGCCAATTTGCGCCCCTTGCTGCTGGAGCCAGGCGCAGTAATTGTTGACCGCGCCAACCTTGATACCCTCGGCGTTGAACCCGGCAGCTGGGCCAAAATAGACGGCAAATCCGTGCATGTAGTCGCCACCACCACCGGGTTGCGCGCACTGGGCGGCGTTAATGTCATCAGCTCAATCGAAACAGCCTGTCAGCTGGTTTCCTGCAGCGACAAGAACCGTGCGACCTACTGGGTGGCCAAGCTCATTGACTCCAAAAACGCTGCTGCCGTGCGCAGCCAGCTGTTAGGCAAGCCCGCGTTCGGCACTTACGATGTGTGGACTGCCAGTGAGTTCGCCCAGCGCTCACAAATTTACTTCCTGCTGGATACCGGCGCGGGAATGGCAGTGCTGTTCATGGCAGTCATCGTCATGCTGGTGGGACTGGTAGTCGCCAGTCAGGCACTGATCGCGGTGGTCATCAGCTCTGCGCGTGAATATGCCACGCTCAATGCCTTGGGTGCGGGCATGGCCGCTTTGCGCCGGGTAGTGCTGGAGCAAGCTGCGTGGATTGGCGGCATAGGCTTGCTGTTCAGCGCCGCCGTCAGCCTGTTGTTACTGCTGTTCGCCTCTTCGCGCGATGTCTCTGTCGCAGCGCCACCTGTGATGATCGTGGTGTGGGCCGCGGTGGTGCTGACCATCGCACTGATTTCCGGCCTGTTGGCAATGCGCGGCTTGCTGCGTGCCGACCCTGCGCTGCTGCTGAGGTGAGCATGAATCATCTGCACTCACACAGATCACCCGGCCCGGCGCCTACGCTTACTGCCAGCAATATCAGCAAGTCGTTTATCTCCGGCATCGTGAAAATCCAGGTGCTGAACAAACTCTCGTTGAGTGTATTGCCTGCCGAATTAACCTTGATTGCCGGCCCTTCCGGTTGCGGCAAGAGCACCTTGCTGTCGATCATGAGCGGCCTGCAACACAGTGATGGCGGCCAAGTCGTCGCCTTGGGTGAGGATCTGACAGAAGCCAGCGTAAGTGAGCTGGAACAGTTCCGGCTCAAACATACCGGCTTTGTGTTTCAGGGTTTCAATTTGTTTACGGCGCTCACAGCCATCGAGCAGGTGGAATTGCCGCTTAATTATCTCGGCATTGGCAAGCGCGAAGCGCGCGAGCGCGCATTGGAAGCCCTGCAGGAAGTCGAGTTGTCGCATCGCGCCAATCAATTTCCGGCCGAGCTGAGCGGCGGCGAAAAACAGCGCGTTGCCATTGCGCGCGCACTCGCCAAAAGGCCACAGCTGCTGTTTGCCGACGAGCCCACCAGCGCGCTCGACGCCAGCAGCGGCTCAACCGTAATCAATCTGTTGCACAAAATTGCGCGCGAGCACCGCACCACCGTGCTGTGTGTAAGCCACGACCCGCGGCTGATCCAGCACGCCGACCGCGTGCTGGCGATGGAAGACGG
>CANCGR010000327.1 GCA_947377625.1 Gammaproteobacteria bacterium
ACTCACGTTGGCCGCACATCATGGCAACTTCACTGACACCGTGAACGCCGACGACCAATTTGTCGTACTGCATTTTCGCGCCAGCCATTGAGCGCGCAGCAGACGCAGAGGCTCACCACACCATGCTGCGTGTGACAAACCAGTAGAGCCCTTCAGCCACCAGGAACGTGGAGCCAAGGTCAGTGAGCAGCGGACGCGGAATCGCAAATTTTATTTTGCTTAAGCCCATTGCTACTGCCAATGTGGTCAGCACCACAGTGACCTGACCAATTTCCACGCCCACGTTGAAGCCCACCAGCAGTTCTGCCAGCCGCTCCTTCGGCAAGTGCATTTGCAGCAAGTTGGCGGCAAAACCAAAACCGTGAATGAGGCCAAACACCAGTGTCATGATCACGCGAATGCGTGAGGCTTCGCGGGCAGTGCCGGTCAGCATCAAATAACTGGCGCCGAAAATACCGCCACCCACCAACAAGGTCACCGGCAGGATCACGCCAAAATTCAAGGCGCGGCCAATGGCCATCAGAATCAGCAGACCGCCCATGCTTAACGCCACCCATTTGGGACGATGCGTGCTGTCGCCGATATTCTCCGCACCGATCATCGCAATGGTGAAGGCCACCAGCGCATCAATGTACTGCGCCTCCGGGCGCAAGACGCCGGTGACTGCCAGCGCCAGTGTGATGCTGTGGCCAACAGTGAAGCCGGTGATCACAATCAACAGATCGCGCAAATTGCGGGAAATCAGCACGAAACCCAGCATGAACGACATATGATCAATGCCGGTGAAGATGTGCATGATGCCCATCTCGATGTATTTGAAAAAACTGGCGCTGGCCAGATCGCCTTCACCTTCTTCACCATCAAGCGGCACTTCGCGATGCTCGTCGGTCAGCAAGTGTTCGGAAAATTCACCGTTACTTTTTTCAACCTGGGCGAAATTGGTGTGGGTGCTGGCCAGTTCGTAAAACACGTCGGAGCGCAGCACGATGGCTTTTTCGCCCGCGCACTCGAAGGCAAATTCAAAACGGAAAAAACCGGTAATGGCCGACAGTGGATGCGCCGCTTCAGTCATGTTGCAAGCTTGCCCGTCAGCAGTCACCGAGATCTTGCCTGCCAGATAAGTGCCAAGTTCAGCCGCCGCGGGCACGTCCTTGCCGGAAGCCGAGAGGCGCTTGGCCTCCAGTTCCGGCACGGTGAATTGCACCTGCACCATCTTGCCCTGCACCTGCCATGAACTCACGCTTTCACTCAGCGTATGGGCGAGGCACGGCACTGCAATGCTGCCAAGCAGGCAGACCAGAATGAGACTCCACTTACTTATCAGATAGCCACGCATGATCAGTTGGCACCTGCAAAGTCTTCCGGCTTGTAATCGTTCTTGTAGTCGTCGGCGATAAGAATGGTGGAGCGTGAGCGCAGGAAGCTCATGATGTTGAACAGCACGCGGGCTTTTTCACTGTTGCTGTAAATGGTGGGCAGCACTTGCCGGGCTTCTTCAAAGCTCTGCTGCACCGGCTTGCTGTTACTGATGACCTGCACGATGTGGTAACCGTCATCATCAAGCACAGGCTCAGAAACCACGCCTGTGTCGAGATTTTTCGCTTCTGCAAATATCTTGTCGCCCAGGTGCACCTTGGCCAGGTAGTAAAACTCACTCGCGTTGTAAGTTTCTTCGGTAAGGCCATAACGCTTTTTGACTTCATCCAGCTTGGCGCCGTCCCGCAGCGCCTTGGCAGCTTCGGCGGCCTTGGCACTATCGCCGTCGGCCAACACCAGATCGTGGGCATCGAGCTTGCCTTCAGTCATGAACTGGTTGCGGTTCTTGTCGAAGAACTCGTGCAGCTCCTTGTCGGTGGCTTTGCCGATGGCGGCATCGGCGGTGGCTTGCTGCTCGACGATGTTATAGAGCGCGGAACGGGTGTCCTGGTCGGTTTCGGCAAAGTCCAGCTCGAGCCCGCGTTGCACAAACAGCTCTTCGCGCAGCATTTCATCGAGCACTCGCAGCTGGTCTTGTTTGGTGGTCTGCTCGAAGGGAACGCCGGTTTCATTTTCCAGCTGGGTAAGGAAATCGCTGCGCAGTATCGGCCGGTGATTCACCAAGGCGAGATCTTCAGCCGGCACCTTGTTGGTGGTGGTGCCACGCGCGTTGAACAGGCCGATGCCACCCAGGATGAGCCCTAGTACCACACCCAGGGCATAGAGCGTCATGGCGCGGCTGTTGCTGACTTTGTCGGCACGCAGAAAATCCGAGCCCTCGCCCGCTTTCAGGGAATTCTCATTACTCATGTACAACCTCATGGAGCGGAACTGCTGGAACCTGGTACTTAAACGAACCAGTCGTTAACTGCCGGGCGTTCAGGCGCGCGATGTTAAGACAGATTTGCCTGCTTTGAACCCAATTAAAGGTTAGCGAACTGTTAAGTTAACAGTCGATAACAATTGCCAGCAGGCAGATTGGTGGATTATCTGGCTCGTAGCACCCAGGTATTGATGGAAAACCTTGAGTCTGCGAACGCATTGGATGGACATGCCACTTTGAGCACTTCGTGGGGAAGTATTGAAGAAAAGGCAATGGCTGTGTCCTGCTCTATCGCAAAGCTGGTAATGCTTTCATCCGATGCCGCAGCTGCATTCATGAGTGACAAGGGGTATATGCAAAGTTCGCCACCACTGAAAGCCCGGGGCTCGCGATAAAAATAATAGACAAGGGTTATCAACCTGTTATGCCCTTCCGGGGACCGGTTTTTACCAGAGAAAGTATCAATATGGCGTCTGAAAAAATCGCCGTCATTGTGGGCAATGATTTCACTTTCTATTCCCGAGGGCTCAAAGGCAGTCAAGCCAAGTTCCCTGATGAGTGATGGCACATGGCTGATGACTTGTTGATCGAAAAGGTCCTGTAAATCACCAAAGTCATCAAGCACCTTCGACCTTCTAGCCTTGTCATTCAGGGTCGAGGCTGAGGTTGTATCATTCCACACATGGGAGTTGCCAAATGCCTGTTGGGATGCCAGCACATAGTCAAGTAATTGCGCGCGAACCTTGTCACCGAGGAAATTGCGCAAAATGATGAAGGGCTTTCCCATGGCGTCGAAACGTTACTGCCCTGCTGACGGCTTAACGCCAGCATCGGGTGTGTTCAGCCGCCGGGCATGATTGATGATCGAGTTCCTCACTTCAGCCAACCCCAGATAGCTGCGGGGGAAATCAAGCCTGAAAAACAGCTGGTTTCTGCTTAGATCAGCCAGTTCAGCAAAGTGGTGTTTCAGCATTTCCCGCTCATCGATATCCAGCAAGAATGAATTTTTGACCAGCGCAAGCATGGCATCCTGACCTTGCACAGGAGTGATGCTTGTTTCAGCCACATCATCCCCTCCAAGCACATAGATACCTTGCAGCGGGCGCTCTTCACCGCACCAGGAAAACACATCATCAGCCAACAAGCGCAATTTGGGAGTGTAGTCCACAGGCAGTGCAATAACAGCAGAACTGGGGGCTACCGCGTCAAAAGAATCTTGCCAGAGCCTGATGGAAGGATGACTAGGGTGTATATGGTAACCATTGGCAACTTTACTCAACTGCAAGCAGTCATCAGTGAGAAAGCGGGAGCCATGCGCGGCAAAGTTGGCAGCAAGTGTTGATTTCCCCTTGCCGGAACTGCCCAGGAAAGACACGGCAAAATCGTCAATTTCCACAGCGCTGCCATGCAACACCAATTTGCCTTGGCGACTGAAAGCCAGCGGTTTGACCTGGTTCAGATACAAATGCTCAATGGTGGGTTGGCTGACCCCGGGAACTGGCACAGTGGTGATATGGCACCCATCAAGGGATACAGTGAAATCCGCCAGCTCTGGAAAGCGCAACAGGTAACCATCGTCCGACTTGAAAAACTGGCACCAGGGAGCAGTACCCTGATGCATCATCCATTGATGAAAAGGCGGCTCAGTCAAGGCTGCTTGATCTTTGGACGCTCTTAAGATGAACACCAGCTGATCGCTGGGGCGGGGATGGGGAAATGTCATGCGGAACCGCTGCCATGCCTGATTAAATTCAATGGCAGATAAAACGACCAGGCTTTAATGCAGAATATGGTGAATACCCAGCATCGCGTAATCGACCATTTTGTAACCGGCAGCAGTTTCCAGCACAGCCGCAGGCAGTACCTTTTCCACTTCCTGCGCCATAACACCGAACTGACGGCCATGACCGCATTCGGCCTGGACTTCCTGCTTGTAGTCGAACAGGTAAAGACCAAAGCCAAGCGGGTGGTGGCCAATGGCAAGAATATTTTCTTTCATCCTGATAT
>CANCGR010000328.1 GCA_947377625.1 Gammaproteobacteria bacterium
CGGGATATTGGAGAGTTGGTCGATGTCCCTGATTTTAATGTTGACGATAGTCTTCTTGACTGCCGTGGTGCTGACGGGGTTGTGGCTGCTGTTAGCCCGGACCAGAGCCTGGCTGGATCATCCGAATCTGCGCAGTTCTCATGAGATTCCAACTCCGTTGAGCGGTGGGGTAGGGATGGCAGTTGCATTTCTCGCCCTGTATCTCTGGCAATGGCATCCGGCAATCAACACGCACGAATTCCAGATGATCATGGCAGCGCTGGCGCTGGCGTTGCTTGGGTTGCTCGATGATTTCTTCCGATTGGGAATCAGGTTGAGACTGCTGCTGCAACTCTTGGTTGTAGCGTCGCTATGGCCTTTCCTCGCGGGTTTGCCTCCGTTGAAGTTGCCGTTTGCTTTCGCCTTGCAGGGAACAATGTTGGCTGCATTTTTGTCACTGGCCATTTTATGGATGGTGAATTTGTACAACTTCATGGATGGCATTGATGCGCTGGCAGCCACGGAAGCCATTTTTGTCAGCAGTGCCATCGCAATGCTGGCAATTCTTGCAGGATTCTCCGTTGTGGATTCCAAGGTGCTGTGCTTGGCAGCGGCAGCGGCGGGTTTCTTGTTTTTCAACCTGCCGCCAGCCCGCATCTTCATGGGCGATGTCGGCAGCTATTTTTTGGGCTTTACGCTTTCGCTAATGGCTTTACAGGAAATCTCGCAGGGCAGGCTCGGCTATTGGTCGTTGGCCATACTGCCAGGCACGTTTGTTGCCGATGCTTCCACCACCCTTTTGGGGCGGTTTCTGTCGGGAGCCGTGTGGTACCATCCCCATCGTAGTCACGCATACCAGTTGTTGGCTGAACGCTGGCAAAACCATGGAATGGTTGTGCTGCTTTATATGCTTATCAATGCATTGTGGCTGTTGCCTCTTGCTTGGTGGTCAGAGCGGCAGCCGGACTATGGCTTGTGGATAACCATATTGGCTTGGTTGCCACTGATAATGGGTGTTGTGCTGATCAGAAGAACGAATGTCGTGTCATCCTGAGTCTGTGCGGTTGCGTTAAGCATAGTTATCGATGTTTCCCTGGCGATAACACCTGGCGATAAGAACAGGGAAATGGATTACCCTGATCGGAGAAGGAACAGCTCATGAAATTGAGTTCATTTGAATTATCAAGGTCAATCAAACAGCTGCTGCTAATGGCAGTTGATGCTGCTTGCATCATGACAGCGCTCTGGTTGTCGGTAATCCTGGTCAGTCCTGAATATTTCACCAACAATCCTTCCGGCGACTTGCTTCGCTTCTTTCTTTTCTGTGCCATCAGCAGCGTTGTCATTTTTCAGACCGCCGGGTTGTACCGGACTGTACTGCTGTACATGGGTTTGCAATCTGTACTGGTGATTCTGAAAGGCATCACGCTGAGCACACTGGTTTCTACTTGTGCTGTCTATCTGACAGGCACATTGGACTTCCCGCCACGCGCCATACTGGTGTTCTGGATGATGGCTCTGTTGATGGTGGGTGGTTTGCGCTTTGCAGCCAAGTTGGCATTGCGCAGCATGATGCAAAATTTCCGTCCACGTGAACCGGTCATCATCTATGGCGCCGGCAGTTCCGGCATGCAATTGGTTGCAGCCATCATCAACGGTGATCAGTATGTGCCGGTTGCATTTATCGACGATGATGACAACGTGATCGGCAACACGGTGCATGGTATCAGGGTGCATGCTCCGACCTCGTTGCGTGAATTGATTGACAACTTGTCAGTCAGACAGATTCTGCTCGCCATTCCGTCTGCCACACATGCAGAGCGCAAACAAATTCTCAACAATCTGGAAAAGCTGCCCGTTCATGTCAGAACGGTTCCCGACTTGTTCGATATTGTTTCGGGTAAAGTCAGAGTCGATGAAATCCGCGATATTGATATCGAAGATTTGTTGGGCAGGGATATTGTTCCGCCGGATCCTCAGTTGATGGGCGCCTGTATTGAAGCCAGCAATGTGTTGATCACCGGAGCGGGGGGCTCGATCGGGTCAGAGCTATGTCGTCAGATCATTCGACTCAAGCCGAATCACATGATCCTGTTTGACAACTCCGAATACGGGTTGTACACCATTGAAAATGAATTGCGCGAAACTTTGCGTTCGCTTGATATCGGCAAAGAAATCAGGATCACTGCATTGCTGGGTTCGGTCTGCAATCAGAAACTGGTTGAACATGTCCTGAGAAAATTCCCGGTACGTACGGTCTATCACGCGGCTGCTTACAAGCAGGTGCCAATGGTGGAGAAGAACATTATCGAAGGAGTGCATAACAATATCTTCGGTACGCTGGTGCTCGCCAGGGCGGCAGCAAAATTCATGATTGAACATTTTGTGTTCATTTCAACAGACAAAGCTGTCAGGCCTGCCAACGTGATGGGGGCAACCAAACGTTTTGCCGAGCAAATACTGCAGGCTTTGGCGGTAAAAGAGAAGACAACAAGGTTTTCGATGGTGCGATTTGGCAATGTGCTGGGTTCATCAGGCTCGGTCGTACCGCTATTTCGCAAACAGATTGCACAAGGCGGCCCCATCACAGTGACTCACTCGGAAGTGACCCGTTATTTCATGACCGTGCAGGAAGCTGCACAGCTGGTTATTCAGGCGGGTTCGATGGCTTCAGGCGGTGACGTGTTCGTGCTGGACATGAACGAGCCGGTGCGCATCGTGGATCTCGCCAGAAAAATGATTCATCTGATGGGCTTCATGGTTAAAGACGAGCGCAGCCCTAATGGCGATGTTGCCATCGAATATACCGGTCTGCGTCCGGGCGAAAAGCTCTATGAAGAACTTCTGATTGGTGAGCAGGTTACTGGAACTGATCATCCTAAAATCATGAGGGCAGAAGAGGACTTTCTTTCATGGGAGCAGCTGCAAGAGCTGTTGTCGAGCCTTGAATCAGCTTGTGAAGAACTGGATCAAGCCAAGATTCGCGAAATCCTGTCAGAAGCGATTGGTGGCTTTGTCTCCAAGGAAGCGCCAAGCGATCCTTTGTTTGAAGTACAAGCCTTTGAGCAATTACAGGATGCCAAGCGCGCAAAAATCCTGCCCCTGTTCAAGAACTGATTACCCGATTTCCTGATTTACAGCTAGGCTGCCGCTAGGATCAGCCCGCTCTGGCTTGTCTGCTTTATGGGGGGAATTTTTAGATGCAAGCCTCGGCTTGCATACTAGCCATGCTGCTGAAACAAATCAGAGCTGGGGGGAGGAAGTGTTTCAAGATTGGCTGCCCAACCTGGGCTCGAACCAGGAACCAAGTGATTAACAGTCACCTACTCTACCATTGAGCTATTGGGCAGTGTCTGAAGCAAACTTCTGTAACAAAACAGTTGCGATGCGACACATCAATAATCTTGAAGGCGCGCATGGTAATTAGATTTACATAGCAGGTCAACGGGTTGCGAACACTTTCAAGCAAAGGCGTGGCGTTCATTTTGGTAAAAAAGTGCTGGAAATCCCGTTCGTGAATTAGAATCCCTGTTTCCGCTTTTCTTTAGTAGCTGCGTGAACAAGTTATTCAAACTCAAAGCACCATTCCTGCCTGCCGGTGATCAACCCCAAGCCATTGATAAGCTGTTACAAGGGCTCAAGGATGGCCTCTCGGCACAGACTTTGTTGGGGGTCACCGGGTCAGGTAAAACTTTTACCATTGCCAATGTCATTGCCGAATCGCAAAGGCCTTGTCTGTTAATGGCGCCCAATAAAACATTGGCTGCCCAGCTCTATGCCGAACTCAAGGAATTTTTCCCTGACAATGCGGTGGAATATTTTGTTTCCTATTATGACTACTATCAGCCGGAGGCTTACGTTCCTTCTTCTGATTCCTATATTGAGAAAGATTCATCCGTCAATGAACACATAGAACAGATGCGTTTGTCTGCTACCAAGTCTTTGCTGGAGCGCCGGGACGTGGTCGTGGTCGCGACTGTTTCCTGCATTTACGGTCTGGGTGATCCTGCTGCTTATCTCAACATGGTGTTGCAGCTCAAAGTAGGTGCGAAGCTGGATCAGCGAACCTTGTTGAAAAAACTGTCAGAACTGCAGTACACGCGCAACGAAATGGATTTGTATCGTGCCCACTATCGCGTAAGAGGAGATGTTATCGACATCTTTCCTGCCGAATCTGATGCAAGCGCGATCAGAGTGGAATTGTTTGATGACGACATCGAAGGCTTGTCCTATTTCGATCCATTGACGGGAGTCATCCTTAGCAAGGAGCAAGAACTGACCATCTTTCCCAAATCACATTATGTGACTCCCAGGGACAGGATGGTG
>CANCGR010000329.1 GCA_947377625.1 Gammaproteobacteria bacterium
TGGCGCCACTGCCGCGCGCATGGCAATGGCTTGATGGCTCTGCCTTTCCGCAACACGGCAAGTTGATGGCACAGGCTTTTCACCACGCTCCGCTCGAAAACGAATTTCCGCTCATGTATCAGGGCTTGTCGCACCTGTTCCATGGCCCCTACGATGAGATCCCTTTTACGTCTGAAGCCGATGGCATTGATTGCGAAGGCGAGTTTGGAGTTCTCACGGGGCCAGTAGCCAAGGGCACGCACGCGAGTGATGCCGCAGCTCTCATTCGACTCGTCGTGCAGATCAACGACTGGTCTTTGCGGCGCTACGCACCGATTGAAATGAAGACCGGTTTTGGCTGGATTCTGGCCAAACCTGCCTGCAGTGTCGCGCCACTGGCAGTAACTCCCGACGAGCTGGGTAAGAGCTGGTATCAACATCGCGTCATTGCCACGCTGGAAGTCAAACGCAACGGCAAGGTGATTGGCATGGTGCCCGCCAATGAAATGGAATACGGGTTTGAGGAGTTGATCGCACACGCAGCGCGGACTCGTTCCCTGTGTGCGGGCTCCATTATTGGCTCAGGAACGGTGTCTCACAGTGATTACCGTCGCGTCGGCTCTTGTTGCATCAGTGAGCAGCGCGCCATTGAAATGATCGACACCGGTGCCCCGATTACCCCCTTCCTGAAATTGGGCGATAGGGTGTCGATGCGGGCGTATGCTGACCCGGACGAGCTGCCGCTATTCGGCGTGATGGATCAGCCTATCGTTGCGGGATAGCAACTGAACGAAAGTGCCCCTCAAAAATGGCTGAGACAAAAGCCGTGCTGGAGACAGTTACACAGCACAACCCCGTTCTCCAATGATAAGGAATTTCGATGACTGTCCAATGTCGTTTCTCTTTGATGCCGCCAGCAACATTTACCTTTATAGTGCGTCCACTGGCTGGGCGATTCAGAAAGTGGGTGAGGTAAAAGACTTTCTCTCGCAAATCAGCGCGTGGAATGCGAAGCAACCGGTTTCTTGCACCCAATAATTTGAACAAGGAGTGAACTGCATGATCGCTAAAAAATCACGGGCTTTGATTGTCGCCAGCAAATTGATCATCGGGATGGGCAGCGCTGCCCGCGCGGACGATGCCAGTTTGGGCAGCAAGTCGCCGTCTGAAACTGCTCCGAAATTGGGTTTGTTTGAGATTGGCTATCCACTGGAACTGCTGACTCCGCCACAGGAAGGGCTGGTCAGCGCCAGTGCCACCAGTGGGTCAAAAAACACTACCGCAGATGCCAACGCGCAAAAACTGGCTCAAAAAGGCCGCATTTGGACCAAAGTCATCCCGCTGCAAGATGCAAAAGGTGCTTTCCCTGCCGGTAGCAAGGCACCGGTGATTGATTTTGTGGTTAGCAACGTGCGCAACGACGGCCCGGTGACAGTCTATTTGCTCTACGGGACCAAGTTGTCAGATACCTCCACGGCTGGACGTGCCAATGCCGGCGTTTTTAATCTGGATTTAAAGGCAGTAGGAAAAGACACGTTTGTGTTGGCGGCAGTAAAACTGCAGCCGGAAGAGAAGAGAGGCGATTTGCCAGTGTCGCCAATCGGCCACGACATAGGCGCCAAAACCCGCTCGGCAGTGATTTCAATTGCGTTGAATGATTTGTCAAAAGTAACGGGCAATGAAGTCTATTTTCAGGCAGCGGTTGTGCCGGACAAGGGCGGCATTGCCGAAGCGCAAGCTTCGGAAGTGGATTATTTTGTGATCGAACGGGTGACCAGTCAGGCCAACAGCGGCAGCAAAGCCAGTGTTACCGCTGATTCCACCATCAAAAATACGGATGGCAGCACCACTGCGCAATCTTGCGGCAAGCAAGGTGTTGTAGCTGTTTGCACCAACAGCACTACGTCAAGCAGTAGCAGCAGTAGCACCACCGGTAAAACCTCAACACCGTCGTCAACATCAACAGCCGGCAGTAAAACTACTACCACACAATCCGGCACAGATAGCGGCAGCAAAACCACCACGACCAACAGCACAAGCAGCAATAGCTCAACCACTGGGGGCACCACTACCGGTGGAACCACGGGCAGTAAAAAATAGGCAAGCGGGATGGAGGCGCCAATCACTCTTCAGCCCGTCGAACTTGCGCCTCTGCAAGGCCGGCGGCTGCGTTTGGAGCGACGCGGCCCGCAGCACGCCACGTTTATTTGGCAATGTCGGCAGGATCAGCGGTTTCGTGAGCTTTATCGCACCAGCGACGATGCTACTGAAACCGTTGAGCAAATCCGCGCCAAATTAGTCGACGAAAACAAATTGCTGCCGCAACAGTTGCGCTGGCTGGAATGGGTCATTATCCGCGTGGACGCAGAAAAACCGGTTGGGCTGGCCGCGGTGGCCGACTACCAACCGCTACATCAGCGCGGCGAATTCCTGATAGGGATTCTTGACCCGGCTGACCAGAAAACCGGCATTGGTCTGGAAGCGGCGTTATTGGTGTTCGATTTTGCATTCAATTTTTTGAAACTGCATAAATTCATGAGCTTTGTTTATGGTTACAACCCAGGCTCGCTGGAGAATACCTTGCAATTGGGTTTTACCCAGGAAGGCTGGTTCAAAGAACATATGTTCATGCCGCAACGTGGTTATATTGATTTGTATCAGACCAGGTTGTTGGCAAGTGAGTTCAGAGCAAATGCACGTCTGGCCAAACTTTCCCGACGCTTGTTGGGTTGCGATGTGACGCAAGTGCCGCAGCCGCTGGAAGTGCTTGGTCAGGAAGAACTGACAGCTTTTGAAAACCAGTTGAGGGACTTTTTCGCTCATGGTGAGGCTGTCGCCTCCCCATCTCTACCGACTTCCCCCGATACCTGATAGCGCTTTTCCCTTTCTATCTGTACGCCACTGCACAGAGTTGAATTTCATAACACGTAAGCTGCACAACTACCAGGCAACGAAAACTGCTGCAGCTGTGCAAATGAAATTTCCTCTGTGACTCCTTCATCGATTAACTTGCGACATACCTTTTTTCTGGCCGGTTTGCTTGTGCTCTCCGGCTGCAGCTCGTTGCCCACGCTTAATCCCGACCTCGCTCTGCATTCAGCACGCCCTGTGCGTTTGCAAGGCGCGCGCGGGCCGTTAACTTACAAGCAGAGTCACGACATTCTCGCCCGCCTCGAAAAAGGTGCGGATGACACCAACATCTTCGATCGCCATCTGTTGGTGCAGCAAGAGATCGACGCTACACCGCTGGTCGTTGGCAACAAGGTGCAGCTGTTGCAGGATGGTCCGCCCACTTATGCGTCGATGTTTGCCGCCATCGCTGCCGCCAAAGACCACGTCAATCTGGAGACCTTTATTCTGGAAGACGATGAAATTGGAAAGCGTCTGATTGACGCGCTGCTGGAAAGACAAACCGAGGGCATTCAGGTGAACGTGATCTACGACAGCGTAGGCTCGCTCGGCACACCAAAAGAATTTTTCCAGCCCTTGCGGGACGCTGGTGCCAACATTGTCGAATACAACCCGGTCAATCCGCTTAACGCGGTAAAGGGGTGGGAACTGAACCAGCGTGATCACCGCAAACTGTTGGTTGTCGATGGCCGCATGGCTTATGTCGGTGGCATCAATATCAGCAGTGTCTACACGCATGGTTCTTCTCTGCTTGGCGGAGCCTTGTCGCGCGCCAAAACCGCTGGGGTGCCAGCCAAGGATGCAATCGGCTGGCGCGATACGCATCTGCTGATGCAAGGCCCGGTGGTGGCCGAGTTCCAGACCTTGTTTATGCAGACATGGGAAAAACAAAAAGGTGCTGTGCTGGAAGGTCACCAATATTTTCCACAGCTCAATACGGCTGGCAGTGAAGTGGCACGCGCCATGGGCAGCTCGCCTGATGACCCCTACAGTTTGATGTATCTGACGCTGCTGTCGGCGATCAACAGTGCTGAATCGCAGGTGTGGCTTACCAATGCCTATTTTGTGCCCGACCCACAATTATTGGCGGCGCTCACCGACGCTGCCACGCGCGGTGTGGATGTGAGGTTGCTGCTGCCGGGCAAGACCGATTCGAACATGGTGTCTTATGCGTCGCATTCGTTTTACGACGAGCTGCTACGCAACGGCGTGAAAATCTACGAACGCCAGACAGCCTTGCTGCACGCGAAAACCGCGACGATCGATGGCGTGTGGTCAACCGTGGGCTCTACCAATCTGGACTGGCGCAGCTTTCTGCACAACCAGGAAATCGATGCAGTGGTGTTGGGGCAGGGGTTCGGTACCCAGATGCAGACGATGTTTGAACAGGATTTGCTGATATCCAATCAGGTCAC
>CANCGR010000330.1 GCA_947377625.1 Gammaproteobacteria bacterium
CGGCAGCCGCACCGCCCTGGCCGGTGCATCGGTATCCGTGCCCTTGTTTGACAGCAAACGCTTGAGCGGTGGCCTCGATATCGCGCGTAGCCAGCGCAATGAATTGATCGCCGATTACAACCAGAGTGTTTTGAACTCAGTGCGCGATGTTGCACAAGCAGGTGCAAATTTGCAGGGCATTGAGAACCAGATCAGGCAACACGCTGATGCTGTGCAAGCCGCAAACGCCTTGCAACTTTCTGCGCAGAGAAAATTCAGGCAGGGCTTGGCAGCGCAGGCCACAACACTCGATGCTGAACTGCTGGTGTTGCAAACAGCTGACGTGCAATTGCAGTTACAAAACCAGCAACTGCTGGCTGAAATCTCGTTGATAAAAGCCTTGGGCGGTGGCTATCGGGTTGATCCCGACGCAACCACCAACGCTATTGTTCCGATCTCGAAATAATCCGGAGTAGACGTAATGACCACTCAAACACAAGATGCCCGTCAAGCAACCAAGCGCCGCTGGGTTCTGGTAATCATCACCCTGCTGTTCGTGGTTGCCGGTGCGATGTATGCCGTCTATTTTCAGCGGGTATTATCGAAGCGCGAGCAAACCGACAATGCCTATGTCGGTGGCAATGTGGTCACGCTGTCGTCGCAGGTGGCCGGCACGGTGCTGGAAATCGGCGCTGATGAAACCCAGTTGGTGCAAGCCGGCGCTGAAGTGATCAAGCTGGATGCCATCGACAGTGATCTTGCGCTTGCGCAGGCCGAAGCAAAGTTGGGCGCAGCAGTACGGCAACAACGTGAACGCTACGCGATAGTGGCGCAGTTCGATGCCAGTGTTGAATTGCGCAAACTCAGTTTGAAGGATGCAGAAGAAGATCAGGCCCGCCGCATACCGCTGGCCGCAGATCACACGTTGTCGGATGAAGAAATTGCCCATGCCAGACAAGCCGTCACCAATGCCAAAGCCATGCTGACGGTAGCGGTGAAACAAGCTGAGGCCGCACGTTCCAGTATTGCCGGCGTTGAAATTCCCGACAATCCCAGTGTGCTGACTGCCAAGGCTGATTTCGTGCAAGCCTGGCTGGCAGTGCGTCGCAACTCCATCCATGCGCCGGTGTCGGGTTATGTTGCCAAACGCAGCGTGCAGCCGGGCAGTCGCATCACTTCTGGCATGCCATTGATGACGCTTGTGCCGCTGGATCAGCTGTGGGTTGAAGCCAATTTCAAAGAGTCGGAATTGCAAAATATCCGCGTAGGCCAGCCGGCCACCATCGAAGCGGATGTCTATGGCGGCAAGGTTGAATATCACGGCAAAGTGCTGGGCTTGGCGGCAGGTACCGGCAGTGCGTTCTCACTGATCCCGGCACAAAATGCCAATGGCAACTGGATCAAGGTAGTGCAACGCGTGCCAGTGCGCATTGCGCTTGATCCGCAAGAACTCACCGCACATCCGTTACGGTTGGGTTTGTCGACAGTCACCACCATTGATACCCATGACACCAGCGGCACCATCCTGGGCGCGAGCATGCCAGGCAATCCGGCCTACAGCACGCAGGCCTTGGCTCAACCCATGAGCGAGGCTGCCTCCTTGGCCAATGCGATCATTGCCAATAATCTTGGCAAGTAGGGATTGGTGCGAGTGGCGCTGGCTTTACGATTTTTTTTGCTGGTTTCAGCTGTAATGTGAACGCACAGCCTTGGGCAGAGAAGGGTTCTTCAGACCAAACGAAGAACCATTACTGTCCAACGAAAAATCATCAAGTCAATTCTGCCAGCGACAGCAAAATGCGCGCAGTGGCGCCCCAGATGTAATGTTCCTGATAACGCAGAAAACGAAACTCGCGTTTGATGCCGTCGCGCTCCAGTGTATCAGTGCCGTAGTTGTTGGTGTCGAGCACAAGGTGCAGCGGCAGTTTGATGATTTCGTCTACTTCATAGGGATTGTGATTCAAACTCGGGTCTTGTTCGCACCACGCCACCACCGGCGTGATGGCAATGCCGGTGCCGGACAGCACCCTTACATCAGGCAAGCGCCCAAGGATTTGCAAGCCTGTGGGTTCGAGGCCTATTTCTTCGTGTGATTCGCGCAGGGCCGTGGCTTCCAGGCTCGCATCACACAAGTCCACACGTCCACCTGGCAAGCTGATCTGGCCGGCATGCATGCTGAGCTGCATGCTGCGGCGGGTCAGCACGGTGTAGGGTTCGTCGGTGATTACGCAGCAAACCAAAACTGCGGCGTGTGCGTCGGTAGATGCTGGCAATGCGGGCTGATGTGGCAGCAGGCGTTGCCGCAGCACTTCCTTGTGCAAAAGCACGTTGGAAACACTGTATAGCTGCGCACCGCTCATGGTTATCAGCCGTTACAGGTTGTTGATGAGCATGGAAATCTTGTCGAGCGTTTCCTGGTATTCCTCGCTGCCGACCGAATCGGCGACGATGCCACCACCACCCCAGCAATGAATATGATTGCGGTCTCGCACCAGCGTGCGGATGGCGATGTTGCTGTCCATGTTGCCGCTGTGGTCGATCCACGCGATCACGCCGCAGTACACCGAGCGAGGCATGCTTTCCAGTTCATTGATGATCTGCATCGAACGCAGCTTGGGCGTGCCGGTGATGGAGCCGCCGGGGAAGCAGGCAGCCAGCAAACGGAACACGTCTTCCGGCTTCTGCAAGCGGCCTTTGATGGTGCTGACCAGATGATGCACGTTGGTAAAACTCTGCAATTCGAACAAGGATTCCACAGTGACTGAACCGAAACTGCACACACGCCCAAGGTCGTTGCGCAGCAGATCAACAATCATCAGATTTTCGGCTTTGTCCTTGTTGCTGTTTTCCAGATCGTGACGGTTGCGAAGATCCTGCACAGGATCTTCACTGCGCGGCTTGGTGCCTTTGATAGGTTGCGTTGTCACCACGCCTTGCTCCACTTTCACGAAGCGCTCGGGCGAGAAGCTCAACACCGTGTGCTCACCGTCCTGCAGATAAGCAGCAAACGGCGCATTGGCGCGAATTTGCAGCTGCTCGAAGGCCGTGAAGCTGTCGCCTTCACAAGGCGCGGTAAAGCACTGCGCCAGATTTACCTGATAGCAATCGCCGGCATGGATGTAGTCGATGATGCGCCGGAAGCGCTGCAGATATTCATCGCGACTGAATTTGGAGGCAAACGGTGCCAGCAGTTTGAATGGCTGTGATACTGGCAGTGCTTGCCGTTTTTCCAGAAATAATTTCCGTACTGCATCCGCTCGACCGGCATCCACGCAGCTGAGCACCAGCGAGCTGCAATGTTGTTGGTGATCAATAATCACGGCCCAGTCATAGATGCCGGCCAGCATGTCGGGCAAGGTCAGGGTTGCGGCTGCATGCACCGGCAAATGATTGTTGCGATGCAGTAATTCATAACCGAACCACGCCACGGCGCCGCCGGTGAACGGTAAGTCCGCCACCACGCAGTCGGGTTGCAAAGGGCAATAGCGCGCCAGCACTTCAAACGGATTGTCAGTGCTGCTCTCAATCACGGCGCCATCGGCTTGGGTAACCGTGGTGGTGGCAGCACGCGTGCGCAACAGATAAACCGGATCAGCCACCAGAATATCGAAGCGGGCAGCAGGGTGGGGCGATGTACCACTGCCCAGCAACATCGGCTGCGGCAAATGACGCACGCACGCAAACCATTGCCCGGCCGTGACTGCATAAGGCAATGATTCAATGACAGGATGCGTTGCTACTGCAAACGACATGACGGATCCCAAGTTGATAGGTGAATGAAAACTAAACGCAGTGCACGGGGCGTGGCAGCCCGGCAATTTTCGCGGCCAGTTTGGCGGGGTTGCCAGGGAATAGCGACAGCAGATAAAGACTGTTGCCTTTGGCGGGGCCCATCTCGCGCTCAACCATTTTGACCAGAATGCGCATTACTGGTGACAGCCCGCGCTGCTGATGAAAATTGCGCACCAGCCGCAGAATATCCCAATGTGCCGGCGTGAGTTTGATATCGGCTTCCAGCGCCAGCAATTCTGCCACTTCCTCTGACCAGTCCGCCAAATTGGCGAGATTGCCCTCAGCGTCGAGCGCGATGCTGCGATTGCGATGCTTGAGCGCTGCTGACATGAAGAACCTCAAAGAGGGCGAAGGTAATGCGCGTGCGCTTAATGCCAGTTCACAACCCGCTCATGATCAAGGCTCAAAGCTACGAACTCGCGGTAGGACACACTGACAAAATCGGGGCGAATTTTCGCAGAAATGCCGCGGGCTGCCAAATCATCCGTGAGCACATGGCATGGTAAAGCAGGGTGACTGGTTAACAATTGC
>CANCGR010000331.1 GCA_947377625.1 Gammaproteobacteria bacterium
CAGTCGGGCTGTCGGCCTGGAACTTGTGCCTTTATATCCTTGGCGAGGGTCTGCTGCCTTCCCAGGTGTCGCTAACTTCGCGCGTGCAGCTGGTAACCGTATTATTGTTTTGTACCGGGCTGCTGAACTTCTGCTGGTCCTTCCCGGCAGGCCGGCCCTATCGTTTGCAGTGGGTGACTGCGACTATTTCTGCCGCGTTCAGCGCGGCCTTGCTGTTTACTCGCGATATCTCTGACGCCGTCCTGGAACAAGGAAAAATCCGCTACATAGACGGGAGCGGTTTTGCGGTTTTAACCGGTTATATCTGCCTTGAAGCTCTCATGACTCTCGCGTTTCTGGTAAACGCCTGGCGGCGTTATCCGGCGCAGCGAAACCAGATTCGGTTCTTTTTTTCCGGCGTCAGCACTTTCGTGATCAGTGCCAGTGTATTCAATCTGGTATTTCCGATTTTCGGCAATTACGACTATCTGCTCATCGGCAGACTGAGCTGCACGCTGGCCTCGTTGCTATTTTTCTACGCCATTGCCAAACACGAGTTTTTGGATGTCACCGTAATCATCAACAAGCAGGTGGCGTGGGCATTCACCTTGCTGCTACTGAGTGCGTTGGCGCTGCTGGCTTATCAGCTGGCTGCTGAAAACCGAATGCTGGAGACAGTTGCAGTAGTGGGAATGGCCTGTCTTTCGGCGTTGGCTGCCAGCCCGTTGCAGACTTTCCTGCTGACGTCGGCCAAGCGCAAATTCATAAAAGGCTGGTATGAGCCCGATGAAGTATTCAGGCGACTTGGCAGCAACATCACGCAGGAAAGTAATCGCGAAGCCATTTTCCGGATAACGCTCAACACCCTCGATGAAGTCTTTGAACTGGAAGATACGCTCTCGATTGTTGCGATGCGTGAACAGATGAAGTTGTCAGGTTACCGGGTGCAGAAAAACCTGAGCACTCTTTCTCCGTCGGTGCCCTTGCTGACTGCATGCCAGGACAAATATGCCGCTATCCAGCTGGAAGACCTTGATGAGGGTAGTCGGCAGCAGCTCAAGCACTTGTTGCCGAAGTTGCGTGACATAGCCGTCATCATTCCGTTTCATTCGCCGGAATATCTCGAAGGTGTGCTGGTGCTGGGGCCCAAAAGCTCCGGCGCAAGTTTCAGCGACTCAGACATGTTGTTTTTCAACAACCTCATCAATTATCTGTCGCCGGCGTTGTATCGACTCACGCCACTGGAAACGCTGGAAAGGATTTACAGTGAAAACCAGAAGAAACTGCACGATGCCGAGATCCAGTTGCTGCGTGCCCAGAAAATTGAATCGATCGTTCATGCTACCCGGCAGTGCCATCATGAGATCAGGACTCCACTCAACATCATCAAGTTGGGCATCGGGCGTATCAAAACCATGGAAGATCTCGAAAACTACAAATTGATTGCCAAGGAAGAAATTGATCACGCCATTGAGATCGTGGAAGAAACCCTGTCGATTTCGGATGTCACAAAAACGGCAAGCCGTGCCTTCGTCAATATCAATGTCAATGATGTGATTACTCGCTGCCTGCGCCTGATTGATCGCAGCAGATATCAAGTCATCCTTGATCTGGCAAAGCAGCTGCCGCTGGTGCGGGGGATAAGCAGCGACATGCAGGTGGTGTTTACCAACCTCATCCACAATGCGCTGGAAGCCATGCCGGAAGGAGGCACGCTGTCGTTCTCCTCAAAAGCTGAGGGCACCAACTTGCAGATCAAGGTCGAAGACACCGGTGCAGGTATAGCACCTGAAATGCGCAGCAGGGTATGGGAGCCTTATTTCAGTGGCAAAGGTGACGCCATAGGAAATTCAACTGGTGGCAGGGGCTGGGGGCTGACCATCGTCAACCGCATCATCAACGAACACGCAGGCACCATCCAGTTGAACAGCGAGCTAGGGGTGGGGACTTGTTTCGTGATCACCTTGCCTGGCGTGAGTGGTCTTTCAACTGCTTCAGACGTTGTTCCAGCAGTAGTTCACGCATGATTTCAGCTTCATTATCGTAAGTGACACGCTTGAGTACGTGCAGCAATTCACTTTCATCAATGGGTTTGGTCAGGTAGGCAGAAGCCAGCCCATGACTTGAATCTTCTGCCCGCAGCCGCAATTCGTTGTCGCCGTAGGCCGAAATGATGACGACCGGCGTATGCCGTTTGAATGGACTCTTCAGCTCTTTGGTGCGCAGATCCCGCAGAAACTGCGAGCCATCCATTTTTGGCATCTGCCAGTCCAGCAGGATGCAGGCAATATCGTTGGTGAGAAAATCAAAGCCGCGCTCATGCCGGGCCAGTTCTGTAAAAGCTTCTTCGCCGTTGTGGGCAATGAAAACCTCATAAAGATCGGTGTCAGTGATCACGGAAGCGGTGAGTTCGGCCTGAAGCTCGTTGTCTTCCACCAGGAGCACTTTGGGTTTTTTTGGGTTGGCAGATGTCTTCATAGCAGCTCTTTCAAGGATTCAGGTAGCGGTGGCGGGCCTGCATTTCCTGCCTGAAAACATAGATCGGTCCCTTGATCATACCGGTTACTGCCATGAAAGGTGCAATGAACAGCATGAACACCGTATTGGCAAGAATGCGCAAAAACGGAAAGGGCTCGCTCGGGTGGCTTTGTTCCACTTTTACCCGCGTATATTCCGCCAACTCAACCGGCAAGCCTCTGAGCTGAGCGGCCCAGATCGACGAAATGTATTTTTGATAGCTGCGATTAGGGTATTTTTTCCACAGAATGTAGTGATACCTGTTGATGGACGTCCAGTTTTCATAAACGGCCATTAACTTGAACGCAAGGCCGCCAATTACGCCATAGCCCAAGCTCCATAACAGGAGTGCAGGATAGAAAACGAAGGCAGGCGCTTTGGCTAGCATGGTCAACAGGATTGATAACTACACCGAGCCAGTATACAACATGACAATTCCGGCACGTATCGCACACATCAATAGCTGAGTGAACCTATGAACATCATTGCCGATCGCAACAGGATGTATTTGATCCTGATGTATTTTTCGATGTCGTTCTTCTACATCGCGATTGTGTTGACTGACCAGCAGGATCCTGTACCGATACTCGGTTACATGATGGGGCTCATCGTGTTCGTGGTGGCTACTCACGACACCCTGCTGGGAATCATCAGTCAAGCCACCGGCAACACCAGCACCATTGGGGAATTGAATTTCTTTTCTGCTCTGCTGGAGTTGAACCGCAAAATCCACAACCTGCTGGAAGCTGATGACGTACTCATCCTTGTGAACGACACACTCAAGGAAAAGGTCCATGTCGTGCAGGCCCACTATTTTCTGAGCAAGGATCTGCCGACCCGCATGCGCTTCGACATGGTGGGCAGTGTCGATGGCAAGGGGCTTTATTGCTGGTCTGAGCAAAGGCAGGTTGCCGTCTCGCCGGAAGACCTTGAGCAAGAAGTGCTGAAGCGGCCCAAGCTGACAACCCTGGCCGACGCGTCATCAACGCTGAAAACAATATTCGAGGCCAGCAATACCAGTTTGATGATTCCGATTATCCAGAACGGCAACCTGTTGGCAGTCTTGCTGCTGGGGCGTACTGACAACAGCAAGCCTTACTCTGATTTCGAAATCCAGATGTTCAATTTCCTGGCCAACCAGTTGACGATCATTCTTGATCGCATCCGTGTCTATACAAAGATCTTTCACAAGACTGCGATGGATCACGCCGAGAAGTTGCAAGTGATGCAAAGTCTCAGTGCCAACATTGCCCATGAAATGCGCACGCCGCTATCAGGCATCAGGGCCAGCATCACCGGCATTGAAGAATATCTGCCGCAATTGCTGGAGAGTTATCGATGGTGCGAAGGGCATGAAAAAGGCAAGTTTGCCTCGATCAGGGAGAGTCATCTCAATGTGCTGATCAATACACCGCGCCGCATCAAACTGATGATCGACCAGGCCAACACCGTCATCGACATGTTGCTGATGAACCTGCGTGAGAACGCGCTCGACCGCAAACAGTTCAATCTCATCTCGGCTGCCGAAATTATCGAGCAGGCAGTGGATCGTTACCCGTTCAAGACCGGGCAGCGTGAGAAGCTGCACTTGTCACTGAAAAATGATTTCACTTTTCTGGGTATAGAAAGTCTGTGCATCTACATATTTTTCAATTTGCTGAAAAACGCCTATTACTCGGTGCAGGGCGCGCAGAAAGGCGAGATCACGATAGTGCTTGAGCGACACGAGTCGCAAGGCAAGCCACAAGGTGTTATTCGTTTTCGTGATACCGGGCTTGGCATTGATCCCAACATCATCAGC
>CANCGR010000332.1 GCA_947377625.1 Gammaproteobacteria bacterium
CTGGCAGCAGCAGCGATTGCCAGCGCGCTGCAACAGCCAACACCACCGGCGGTATTGGGTGACTATCAGCAGGCCTTTACAAAATCCTGGTTGCATCAGGAATTGTTCAAATGCCGCAATGCTGCACCTGCGATGCATAAATTTGGCACTTTCTTTGGCTCGGCCTTCAGCTGGATTGATCAGACCTTGTTCAGCGGCAAGCTGCCGTTCACGCTGCGCGACACCACGCCTGACCATGCCACGCTCAAGCACGCCGATCACAGCACACGCATTCACTATCCAAAACCCGACAACGTGCTGAGTTTCGACCGGCTCAGCTCAGTGTATTTTTCCAACACGTTCCATGAAGAAAACCAGCCCTGCCATTTACAACTGCTGGATGCCGCCACACCGATTGAATTCAACCTGCCCCAATACGATGAACCTGCGCAGCGCTATTGCCCTGCGGGCGTGTATGAAATCGTACGCGAAGACAACGTGCCGCCACGCCTGCAGATCAATGCGCAGAACTGTGTGCACTGCAAAACCTGCGACATCAAGGACCCCACCCAGAACATTCGCTGGGTTCCGCCCGAAGGCGGGGGTGGACCGAATTACACCAACATGTAAGGAACTTGCGCATGCCGCTGCAACTGGACCGGATGTCAGAACTGGACGCAGCCCTCACCCATGGCGCCGTGCTGCTGGTGCCAAACTATCGCAGCAGCGATCAACTGGTTGACCAGCTGTGCCGCTACCGTCAACGCAGCGGCAGCAGCAAGGTATTTGCGCGTCCAGCCATCCGCGCCATCGATCTGTGGCTGTCTGACCTGTGGGATCAACTCACGCAGTTGCACGACGCCGACTGTCTGCAGTGGCGTGTGTTGCAACCTGCCGAAGAACAGTTGTTATGGCAGCAACTGATTCATAAAGCCTCGCCTGAACTCTTACTGCTGAACCGCGATGGCACTGCCACGCTGACGGCCAGTGCGTGGCGCCTGCTGCAACAGTGGCAGATTTCACTGGCTGATTTGCGTCGTAACCTGAGCCTTGGCAACGACGGCATCGACAAGGACGATCGTGAATATGCCTGGTCGTGGTTACAGACCTTTGACCAGTACTGCCAACGCCAGCAGCTGTTAAGTTTCAGCGGCATGTTGCAGCAGTTGTTGCAGTTCGTCGAAAACGGCACGCTGGCAGTGCTGAAACTGCTGCCGCCAGCACTGTTGTTGTCGGGCTTTGATGCACCACCGCCGCTGTATCAGGCGCTGTTTGCAGCGTTGCGGACGCAGGGTGTAGCAATCAATGAATGGACTTTCACGCCCTGCCAGCCTCAGCTGTTGCTGCAAACCTGCAATATTCCAGCAGATGAATGCCGGGCCGCCGCGCAATGGGCCAATGCAATTTTGCAATACGACGCGGGCGCCAGCATCGGCATCATCACTGCCGACAGCAACATATTGCGTGGCGAACTGCAGCGTTGCTTCGAGCAAACCTTTACTGACAGACCGGAAGTATTCAGCACGACGCTGCCCGCTTCACTGAACGATGAAGCCTATATTCATACGGCACTTGCCAGCCTGGCCCTGTTGCAACCGCAGATCGACACTTTGCAATGCTGTGCACTGCTGCGCTCACCTTGGCTGTTGGCGGCAGAGCGCGAGCAGGACGCACGCGCAGAACTGGAACTGCGCCTGCGCCGGAGCCAGACGCTGCAGGTGCAGTGCGTAGAACTACGCGAGCTATGTCAGCAACAGGGCAAGCGCTGGCACTGCCCTGAGCTGGGCGCAACCTTGCTGGAACTGCAACAAAGTTTTCTTCGGCAGCCGCGCCAGCAATCCTTGCAGGCATGGGCCCTGTGCTTCGAATCGTGGTGGAACACACTGTTGCCGCGCGCGGTATTGCTACAAAGCGGCAACCGCGCGCTGGTAAAAGCCTGGGAAGGTCTGCTCAAGCAAGTACAGTTTTGCAGCAATCTGTTCGGCACGCCGGATTTTGCCGAGGCCTGCGCACTGCTGGCGCGCTTGTGCCGCGCCACCTCACTTACCACCGGCCTTGCCTACACGCCGGTGCAATTGTTGACGCCGGTAATGGCCGCCGGCCTGCACTTTACGCATCTGTGGTGCATGCAGATGACAGAAACCCTGTGGCCTGGCGAGCAGCAGCCGCATCCCTATCTGCCGCTTACGCTGCAAGTGCAACATGGTTTGCCAGGCGCTGATCGCAACCAACAGTTGCTGCAAAGCCGCGAGCTGTTGCAGAGCCTGATCAACCGTAGTGCGCAACAACTGGTATTCAGTCATGCCAGCAGTGCTGATGATCTGCCGCAACGGCGCACTGCGCTGTTGCCGACTGCCTTGCAATTGCTTCCTTCAAAATCGCAGACATTGCCGGGTGGCTTGCATCCGGTCTTGAACACTCTGAGCCTTGTCACGCTTGAAAGTCTGCAGGACTCCACGACTGTGCCCATGCCAGCAACAGGCATCTTCCAGGGCGGCTCCGGCATCTTGACCAGTCAGTCGGCCTGCCCGTTCAAAAGTTTTGCACAGTACCGCTTGCAAGCACGTGAATTGCCCAGACCGGTCTATGGCATCACGTCGAGTGCGCTCGGTGACTGTGTGCATGAAGCGCTGCAGGCCTTCTGGACCACCATGCAAAGTCAGGCAGCATTGGCAGCAACCGATGAGATTGGTCTGGAACAGGCGATCAAACAGGCGTTGGCACCGGCGTTGCGCAATCTGGCACGGCTCTATCCCACCGTGTTGACGTCGCGTTTAAAGGCGCTGGAAGAGCAACGTCTGACTGCGCTGCTGTTGCGCTGGCTGGCGCTGGAACGCCAGCGTGGCGCTTTCACAGTAATCGCCACGGAACAGGAATTACTGTGGTCACTGCCACGTCTGCAATTACGACTGCGCCTTGATCGCATTGATCGGCTTGCCAGCGGCAGCAGCGCCATCATCGATTACAAAACCGGCAAGATCAGCGCCATGCGCTGGGAAGACGAGCGCCCGGTGGCACCGCAATTGCTGCTCTATCAACTTGCGGTGGACGGTGCCGGCAGATTTTCCTCAACCGATGCATTGCTCTATGCCCACATCAATGTCGAAGACCTTGACTATGCCGGCATCGCCGCCGATGACAGCACCTACCCGGGACTGGCCTTCAACAACGAAAAATCAGTCAGCCAACCCGACTGGCAAAGCCTCAAGCAACACTGGCAACAGGTCATCGGTGTGCTGGCCGATGAGTTCCTGCAAGGTTATGCGGCCGTGCAACCGGCGCGCAGGGACAGCTGCAACTATTGTCATCTCGCCAGCTTGTGCCGCATCGATGAATTGCGCAGCGAAGCGGAGAACGAAGCATGAGTTACCGCCCTGCCGACCTCAGTGCGCGCGAACGTGCGCTTGATATCACCCACTCCTTTTGCGTGCAGGCGCCAGCCGGCTCTGGCAAAACCGAACTACTGACGCAACGTTTGCTCAAACTGCTCGCACATGTGCAACAGCCAGAAGAAGTGCTTGCGTTCACCTTCACTCGCAAAGCCGCTGCAGAAATGCGCGACCGCTTGCTGCGCAGCCTGCAGGAAGCCGAAACCTTGCGCCAGCAACCCGCCGAAGCACTGCAGCAACTGGAGCCACACAAGCTGCATACCTTGCAACTTGCCACAGCGGTGCTGGAACAGGATGAGCGACATGGCTGGCACCTGCTGCTCAATTCGCAGCGGCTGCGACTGACGACGATAGACGGCTTCACTGCCTGGCTCAGCGCACAGTTGCCACTCAGTGCCAATCTGGGTGCACGCGCAGTCATCACCACCGATATGGAACCGGTGTTTGCCGAAGCCATTCACAATACGCTGGCGATGCTGGAAACACCGGGCGGCGTGAGTGTGGCGCTGCAACAATTGCTGCCGCATTTGCAAAACAACCTGCAGACTGCCGAAAAACTCTTGCAGAAACTTTTGTATCAGCGCGACCAATGGTTGCCGCTGGTAAAAGCGCTCGAACAGGAAGCGGCCGGTGCGCGCGCAATGATGGAAGCGACGCTGCAAGACATGATCGAACAGCAACTGCACGACACTGCAGCATTACTAGATCCCTTTCGCAATGACCTGCTGGCCTTGATCGCCTTTGCAGCGGGTAATCTGCAGGAGCAACCAGATCACGAACTGCATCAACTAAACGACGGTGCTGACTTGCCCCCCACCTATGCTGATGCCGTTGAAGGCTGGCGCATGCTGAGCCGCTTTTTGCTGGTCAAAGGCTTCGAAGGCTTTCGCAAACCCAAGGGCCTGAGAGCCGAGCAGGGTTT
>CANCGR010000333.1 GCA_947377625.1 Gammaproteobacteria bacterium
CCGCTGTCGGATACCAGCCAGAAACTGGGCACGCCGTAAAACTGGGTTTCAGCTTCGGCGCGGAAGGCCCCTTGCCAATCAGCGCGTTCACCGAAGCCGGCACCGGGCTGCATGCGTGGTGAGGGGTTCAGCATCAGCCGCAAGCGCAGATCGAAATACGGTTGTATCGGCAAAATGCCGCTTTGCTGCGCGGCCAGTGTGCTGGTGATAAACGCGTCGCGTGCTGTCTTGAATTCTGCGGAATCGTCAACCGCATCCAGAAATACCCTGGCTGGTTGCCCCAGGGTTTGTGAGTGGTAGGCCGGGGCTGAGGCCACTGCAATAAAATTCACCGCCTTGCCCTCGTACTTGCCAACCAGTGTGCGCAAAATGTGCGTGTCTTCAAACGAATCCTGGCACCACAGATGGCCGGGCAAGCCCGTGCCAAGATCGCCGCCGCCGAAGATGAACACGACATTCACCTTGCTGGGTTGCGCTGCCAACAGACTGCGCAGGCTCACGCTGCTGCCGTCTTTATCGGCAACAAACACCGCCTCGCTGATCACTGAGCCCTGGTCGTAATGCACGCCCTGGGCGTAACTGCCGGCTATACTGCTTGATAACAGAAACAGCGTGATCAGCCAGATGCGTAGCTTTGCGGTTTTCATCAGCGGTTACCTGCGAATTGAACAAGGGATGCCGGCAAGGTAGACCATGTATCAACAGATTGAAATGCAATAGCAGTAATGGCAGGGCTGTTTTGTTGGGCTGGCTATTGCTATAAATGTTGTCATCGGAGTTCGTATCAAGACTCCGGTTGTTCCATCCCGATAACAAGTGCAGCAACTTGCCGTGCGATGCCCCGGCTGACGTGAATGAGTCATGTCCATGAAAACTTTCTTGCTATGTTTGTTTGTGAGCACAGTGCTGGTTGGCTCCGCTGGCGCAGCGCAGGGTGATAATACCCGTTGGCATGTGTTGCTCGCAGCGGTGGGAAATGAGCAAAAAGTCTTTGATAACTTCGTCAGTGATTTCGCTGCCTTGCTGAAGGGGCACAGCGATATAGCGTCGTTTACCGAACTGCATGCCAGTGCTGATGAGCGGTGGCAGGCCAGCGGTTTGCGGGCACTTGATAGCGCACTGGCCATGCTCAGTCCGCAAGAAGGCGAGGGCTGCCTGATCTATTTGACCGGGCATGGCTCGCCGGACGGCATTGCGATGTCGGCAGACACGCCTCAAGTGAGCGTGCGGCCGGCGCGGTTGCAGTCAATGCTGAACACCTGCGCGCCGCGACCGACGATACTCGTGGTTTCTGCCTGTTTCAGCGGTACCTATATGCGTCCAGGCATTACCCGGCCAGAGCGCATTGTCATGACAGCGAGTGCGGCCAATTTGCCGTCTTTCGGGTGCTCAAACAATCTGCAATACACGTTTTTCGATCAGTGCTTTATGAATGCCTGGCCGCGTCACAACAACTGGGGATTACTGGCCGACGATGTCAAAACTTGCGTTTATTTGACTGAAAGGAACAGTAATTTTCCCTCTTCGAATCCCCAGATATTCTTCGGTCCCAATATGCGCGAGTTGCCATTGCCTGCACTTGACGCTGCCAATGCGTCAACCGCACAGCATTAGGCAATCGTGGCTGATCCTTTGATCAAGCTGTGCACAGCAGTGTTTCCAGCGCCTGTTCCCGTACGCCATAAAAGCCTTTGATCTCTGCGATCTGCGTCAGCAGTTCGGCACGCCGCGCCGCGTTAAGTGCTTGCGGGCGCTTCACCGCCAGAATCATCTTGTTCTTGCTGGTGTGCTCCAGCGCCACGAACTCAAACACTTGGGTGTCGTAGCCTTCGGCCTCCAATAGCAGCGCGCGCAGGCCATCGGTCACCATCTCGGCTTCCTGGCCCAGATGAATGCCATGCTGCAACAACGGCCGCAACACGGCCGGGCTGGCCATTTGCGGGCGCAGCTGTTTGTGGCAGCACGGCGAGCACATGATGATGGCGGCGCCAGCACGCAGGCCCAAATGGATGGCGTAGTCGGTCGCGGTATCGCAGGCATGCAGGGCGATCATTACGTCGAGCCGCTCCGGTGTGTAGCTGCGTACATCGCCTTGCTCAAAGCTCAGGCCTTGCAGGTTGTGGCGCGCGGCTGCGGTAGTGCAAAGCGTGACCATGTCTTCACGCAGCTCAATGCCGGCGACATGAGCGTCCTTGGCTTGGGTGCGCAGCCAGTCGTATATGGCAAAGGTCAGGTAGCCTTTGCCGGAGCCGAAGTCGGCCACATGCACAGCAGCGTTGCCAGCCAGACGCGAGCTTTTCAGGGCTGCGCCGAACACTTCGATAAAGTGATTGATCTGCTTCCACTTGCGCGACATCGCCGGCACCAGCGTGCGCACGCCTTTCAGCTCATGGCTGAGGCCGAGATCGTCCCAGAACGGGCGGTCGAGTTCGAGATGGCGATGTTTTTCACGGTCGTGGCCAGCTTCCGTTGGTGAGGCTGGTGCAGTTAGTTTGCCGACGCGAAGGCTGGGCCGGCCCTTGCGGCTGTAGGCCAGTTGCAGCTCCTCGCCTTGTGTCTGCAGATGGGCATGCAAAAACCGTTGGCCCAACCAGGCGTGCAGCAATGGCAGCAGCTCATCAATACGGTGGTTTTTCGTAACATCGCGCTTTTGGTAGTGCCACAGCAGACTAATATGCGGTTCGCCCTTGATCATGACCGTGCGTGCCGTGACCCGCTCCAGCTGGGCGTCTTCCTCAGCCCGCTGAGACTTGCCCAGCACCAGTTTGACGAAACTCCCGTTGGCCAGTGCCGCTGCCAGTTGGTGCAGGAAGCGTGCGGCGGCATCGGTTTCAAGGACTGGCGGGGCGCAGCTGGCAGGTTTTGGGTCGGTGTGCATCGATCTTGGGTATCCGAGGTAAACATGGGGTCAATAGAGGTATTGAGGGGTGTTACAAGCATGCCCCATGTGAAATGAGCTGTTTTGCTTGTAGACCTATAAGGCAAATTGGGCCGATTTAGTGTATCGTGCAGCGCCATTTTCACCCCAGCTTATAGAGAACGCTATGACTGATTTAAACCTTTACAGAAACATCGGAATCTTCGCCCACGTCGATGCCGGTAAAACCACCACTACCGAGCGTATCCTCAAGCTGACCGGTCAAATCCACAAAATCGGTGAGGTTCACGATGGTGAAACCACGACCGATTTCATGGTGCAGGAAGCCGAGCGCGGCATCACCATCCAGTCAGCCGCCGTGAGCTGTTTCTGGAAGGGCACCCGTTTCAACGTCATTGATACCCCCGGCCACGTTGACTTCACTGTTGAAGTGTATCGCTCATTGAAAGTACTCGATGGCGGCATCGGCGTATTCTGTGGCTCCGGCGGTGTTGAGCCGCAGTCAGAAACCAACTGGCGTTATGCGAACGACTCCAAAGTAGCCCGCTTGATCTTCGTAAACAAACTTGACCGCGTAGGTGCCGACTTCCTGAAAGTAACGGCCCAAGTACAAAAAGTATTGGGTGCTCGCCCACTGATCATGACCTTGCCAATCGGTTCCGAAGACACCTTCGTCGGCGTGATCGATGTGCTGGCTCGTAAATCCTACATATGGGACGAAACCGGCCAACCGGAAAACTACAACGTCACCGATGTGCCCGCCGAGATGGCTGACGAAGTGGAGCTGTACCGCAACCAGTTGATCGAAACTGCCGTTGAAGTGGATGAAGAAGTGTTGATGAAATTCCTGGAAGGCGAAGAAATTTCTGAAGCAGACATCAAGCGTTGTATCCGCAAGGGCACGCGCGAACTGGCTTACTTCCCGACGTACTGCGGCTCGGCGTTCAAAAACAAGGGCATGCAGCTGTTGCTGGACGCGGTGGTTGATTATTTGCCGGCGCCACACGAAGTAAATCCGCAGCCATTGACTGACGAAGAAGGCAATCCCAACGGTAAATTCGCCATCGTTTCGGCCGATGAGCCGTTCCGTGCACTGGCATTCAAAATCATGGATGACCGTTTTGGTGCGCTGACTTTCTGCCGTATCTACTCAGGCCAATTGAACAAGGGTGACACCATCCTTAACTCGTTTACCGGCAAAACCGACCGTGTTGGCCGCATGGTTGAGATGCAGGCGAATGAACGTAACGAATTGAGCCATGCGGAAGCGGGCGACATTATCGCCATCGTCGGCATGAAGAACGTGCAGACCGGTCACACGCTGTGTGATCCGAAACACGAATGTACGCTGGAGGCGATGGTGTTCCCTGAGCCGGTAATCTCCAT
>CANCGR010000334.1 GCA_947377625.1 Gammaproteobacteria bacterium
AGCACTGTGCCAAGCATCAACACTGCTGTAGCGCTGTAGATGCCGCCGAAAGCGAATTCAAAACCGGCGACATTGAACACTCGTTCTTTCAGTTTGTAAGTGATCAGAAAGAACAGTAGTGGAATGTATTCAAGAAAGGCTTTCATCAATTGGATACAGGTGAAGGGGACGCGTGATGGTAGCCAATTTCGCCGGAAAGGTCTGCAAGCTGTGGTTGTCGTGATGGTATGGTAGCGTTGTTTTTTGTCGGCAGGAAAGGTCATGGCCCGTGTATTAGTCATTCATCCCGTCAACCCGCAGCAGCGGTTAATCAAGCTGGCGGTGGATTGCATCCGGGAGGGAGGGGTGGTGGTCTATCCAACGGACTCGGCCTATGCCTTGGGCTGCGCTGTTGGCAATAAGGCGGGCATGGAAAGGATTTCCCGCATCCGGCAGATCGACAACAAGCACAACTTTACTCTGGTGTGCCGGGATCTGTCGGAGATTGCTACCTATGCCAAGGTGGACAACAGCTGTTACCGACTGCTAAAGGCCAACACTCCCGCGCCCTACACCTTCATTCTGAAAGCTACTTCAGAGGTGCCGCGGCTCTTGCAGCATCCCAAACGCAAAACCATTGGCATCAGAGTGCCGGATCATCCGGTAGTGTCGGCATTGCTGACGGAGCTGGATGGCCCATTGCTTAGCAGTAGTTTGTTGATGCCGGGTGAAAGTGAGCCGCTATTTGATGTTGATGAGATTTCGAGAAGACTTACACACTCTGTTGATATTGTTATAGATTCAGGGTTTTGTGGGCTGGCAACAACCACGGTCGTCAATCTGGAAGATGGCGCTCCTGAGATATGGCGGCAAGGCAAGGGCGACCCAACCCCCTTTCTTTGAAAAGTGCCGTTGAATCAATGGCGCTTACCAATGCCAAAGCCCAGGCTAATATCGTTATAATCATCTTTGAATGCGGCCGGCAGCATGTCTGCAGTGCCTGTCCGCTCCTGTAGAAAAACAACAATCCGCTTGATGCAGTAGGCCTGGGAGAAGAGTTTGAGTTCGATTGATTCACAGCGGCGTGTGTTATCCGGCATGCGCCCCACCGGACGTTTGCATCTGGGGCATCTGTACGGGGTCATCCATAACTGGGTCAAACTTCAGCACGAGTATGAATGTTACTTCTTCGTTGCCGACTGGCATGCGTTGACCACCCATTATGAAAACCCGCACAGCATAGAAGCCAGCATCTGGGACATGGTGATCGACTGGTTGGCAGCTGGCGTATCGCCGAGCGCCGCCACCTTGTTTGTGCAGTCAAAGGTGCCCGAGCATGCTGAACTGCACTTGCTGCTTTCCATGATGACTCCCTTGGGTTGGCTGGAGCGTGTGCCGAGCTACAAGGATATCCAGGAAAACCAACAGGACAGGGATTTGAACACTTATGGCTTCCTCGGTTATCCGTTGCTGCAGAGTGCCGATATCCTGATCTACCGGGCCGGTCATGTGCCGGTGGGTGCTGACCAGGTTGCGCATGTGGAACTCACGCGGGAAATCGCGCGTCGCTTCAATCATCTCTATGGCAAGGAACCTGACTTCGAGGAAACTGCCCGAGCCGCAGTAGCCAAGATGGGCAAAAAAGTAGGCAAGCTTTATGACGATCTGCGCCGCAAATACCAGGAGCAAGGGGATCAGGAAGCTTTGTTGAAAGCCCAGGCATTGTTGAGGGAGCAGCAAAACATCACACTCGGTGATCGCGAGCGTTTGTTTGGCTATCTTGAAGGCGGCGGCAAGATCATTTTGCCGGAGCCAGCCGCTAAGTTGACCCAGGCCGCCAAAATGCCGGGCCTTGATGGTCGCAAGATGTCAAAATCCTACGACAACGTGATCACGCTGCGTGACACCAGTGACGAGATCAGCAAAAAAATCCGCACGATGCCGACTGACCCAGCCCGTGTGCGCAAGACTGACCCGGGTAATCCCGAGAAATGCCCGGTCTGGCAGTTGCATGAGATTTTTTCCACGCAGGAAACCCGCGACTTCGTTCAAGTGGGCTGCAGGAGCGCCGGCATCGGTTGTCTGGACTGCAAGAAGCCTGTAATCGACAGCATAGTCGCCGAGCTGGCCCCAATTCGTGAGAGAGCCGCGCAGTACGAGTCCAGCCCCGACCTTGTGAAGTCGATCATTTTGGAAGGGTCGGAAAAAGCCCGTGATACTGCACGCGATACCTTGCAGGACGTACGGCAGGCGATGGGTCTCAACTACCGCTAGTTGCGGAAGAGCTCACAGAGAACCCCCACAGGGAAACCAAATGACAGAAGAAGTAACCAGCATCGAAACCACTGACCCTGAGGCTCCCATGAGCCTGTTGGCGCGCGCGCGCCAGGAACCGGGCGTGCAGCAAGGTGAACTGCCGTTTGCGTTTATTGCCGGCAAGGCAATGACGGATCTGCCCAGGGATTTGTACATCCCGCCTGATGCGCTGGAGGTGTTTCTCGAAGCGTTTGAAGGGCCGCTGGATCTGTTGCTTTACTTGATCAAACGCCAGAACGTCGACATTCTCGAAATCAATGTTGCTGAAATTACCGAGCAATATATTTCCTACGTCGAGCTGATGGAATCTTCGCAATTCGAGCTGGCCGCCGAATATCTGGTAATGGCGGCGATGCTGGCTGAAATAAAATCGCGCATGTTGTTGCCAAGATCGCAGGAGGAAGAAGAAGACGAAGAGGATCCGCGCGCACAACTGATTCGCCGTTTGCAGGAATACGAGCGCTACCGCGAAGTGGCAGAACGTGTGGATGCCTTGCCGCGGCTCTATCGTGATCTTTACCAGGCATCGGCGCAGAGCCCTGAGCTTGAGCGCACCTTGCCCAGGCCGGAAGTGGATTTGCAGGAAGTACTGCTGGCCTTTGCCGAAGTATTACGGCGCGCTGATCTTAATGAGAGCCATCACATCCAGCGCCAGAGCTTGTCGACGCGTGAGCGCATGTCGCAAATACTTTTAAGAGTTTCTGCTGACCATTTCACCCCCATGCTGTCGTTGCTGATGAAGGATGAAGGCCGGCTCGGCGTGGTCGTCACCTTTCTCGCCATCATGGAACTGATCAAGGAATCGCTGGTGGAACTCGTACAGAACGAACACTTTGGCCCCATTCATATCAAGGCACGTACAGCATGATTGAGACACCCAAATTACAACGCATTATTGAAGGTGCATTGCTTGCTGCCGGCAAGCCATTGCCGCTGGAAAAAATGGAAGAGCTGTTTGCCGAAGGCGACAAACCTGAACGCAGCCAGTTGGAAGAGGCGCTGCAGGCTTTGGGTGAGGCCTGCGCCGACCGTGGCTTCGAATTGAAAAAAGTATCGTCCGGTTACCGGTTCCAGGTACGCCAGGAGTTCAGTGAATGGGTGAGTCGTTTGTGGGAAGAAAAACCGCAGCGCTATTCACGCGCAGTACTGGAAACCTTGTCGATCATTGCTTATCGCCAGCCGATCACGCGCGGCGATATTGAAAAAATTCGCGGTGTGGCTGTCAGCACACAGATCGTGCAGACCTTGCTCGAACATGAATGGGTACGCGTAGTCGGTTATCGTGATGTTCCTGGTCGTCCGGCCATGTATGCCACCACCAAACAGTTTCTTGATTATTTCAACCTCGCCAGTCTGGAAGAACTGCCGGCATTGGCTGAAATCCGCGACCTGGAATCCATCAACCGTGAATTGTCATTGGATGAAACCAAACCGGTTGGTCGTATTATTGAATTCCTTGAGCCAGAGACCACTGTCGAAGATGCAGCGGTGGACGCGGAAGAAGCCGCAGCCGCAGCCATTGGCACGCGGCCTATCAGCGAAATTCTCAGCATGGTGGACAGCCAGTTGGGAATCAAACCCGAACAAGATTCCGACGAGACGCCAGTTTCGGAGTAATCTTCATACCCGCAGTCCAGGGTACTGATGCATGCATCGTTGCCCGGGTCTGCATCGTTAGTTAATTAATTTCGTGAGAAATCAAGATGGATGAGAAATTACAAAAAGTATTGGCGCGTGCGGGCTATGGTTCACGTCGCGAATTGGAAGAATGGATCGCGGCTGGTCGCGTCAAAGTAAACGGTGCCGTCGCCACACTCGGTGATCGCGTCACCGACAAGGACAAGGTCGTGGCGTTAAAATACGTACAATGTCCACACATTATAGAATAGCTTTTGAAAAAAAGAATGCAGGTGTTAAAACTGAATTGGAAACAATGATTTATTTAATTATGTATTCTTGTGTGGAT
>CANCGR010000335.1 GCA_947377625.1 Gammaproteobacteria bacterium
CTTATCGTTGGGCGGGCGGTGTCTTTCTGGCTGCCGTGGGCGCCGAGTTGAAAGCCCATACAATTTTAGTGCTGGACGAACTTAATGGTCGTGCGCCTTCAAGGCCGGCTAGTGCAGAAACACCGGTGAAACAATGAATTTGATGAACAGGAAATTGGGCGCCAACGCATTTGGCGCCAACGCATTTGGCGCCAACAAGAAGACGCTTCGCAGTGCAGTGCGTGTGCTGGCTGTCGTCACTGCAGGATTGGCAGCGCAATTGTGTGAAGCGCAGCAACTTAGCAGCGCACAGTGGGACACGCTGCAGACCTATTGTACCAAGTGCCACAACCTCGATGACTTTTTCGGCGGCTTTGCGATCGATACGCTGACACCAGCCGATGTGCACAAGGACGCTGCGTTGTGGGAAAAGATCGTTCGGAAATTACGCGGAGGCATGATGCCGCCACCGGAGAATCCGCGCCCGCCGCAACGAGAGCTCACGGCGTTGGTGAGTAATCTTGAATCAGCGCTCGACAAGGCAGATGCGCTGCATCCCAATCCTGGCGCCGTGATGTTGCACCGGATGAATCGCAACGAATATGCGAATGCCGTGCGTGATTTGTTGGCGCTGCCGGTGCGTGGCGCCGATCTGATGCCGGCGGATGATTCCAGCGCCGGTTTCGACAATATTGCCACTGCGTTGAGTTTGTCGCCCGCGTTGATGCAATCCTATGTTACTGCCGCAGCCAAGATCAGCAGGCTGGCCGTCGGCGATGTTTCCGCCAGTGCTGCCATCACCAATTTCCAGCCACCCAATGGTGTCTCGCAGTCAGTACATGTGCAGGGTCTGCCGGTGGGTACTCGCGGCGGCATGTCAGTGCAGCATGTGTTTCCGCTCGATGCTGACTATGAATTCACCATTCGCCGTCTGGGGGCCAACAATTTCAATTTGCCGGCGATAGGGCTGAAAGACCCGATGGAAGTATCCATTGATGGCGAGCGTGTGGCGTTGTTGGAAGCAGACAAGCCACCTCGCATCAAGTTGCATGTCAGTGCCGGCGCCAGAACCATCCAGATCGCGTTTTTGCACAGTGCGCCCGAGCAGGAAGTGGATGACATGTATTCGATTCATGCCAACAGCGCCAGCATTGCCGGCTTTGAACTCAATGGTCCTCTTAATGTCAGCGGCCTTGGCAATACTGCCAGCCGCAAAAAGATTTTTGTGTGCATGCCCCATGAAACGGCCGAAGAGAGTGTATGTGCGAAGCAAATCCTCTCCACTATGGCCGCACGGGCGTGGCGTGCACCTGCCGATGACGCAGCTGTTGATGACTTGATGGGTTTCTATCAGCAAGGCCATGCAGTGCGGGGCTTTGAAGCCGGCGTGCAATACGCGTTGGCGCGCATCCTGGTGGACCCGCGATTTGTTTATCGCTTTGAGAAGGAGCCAGAGAAAATTGCCTCGGGTCAGAGCTATCCGCTGGATGGGTTTGAGCTGGCCTCGCGCTTGTCGTTCTTCTTGTGGAGCAGCATTCCTGATGATGCTTTGCTGAAAGCTGCCAGTGCGAGTGAGCTGAGCAAGCCGGCGCAACTGCAAACGCAGACCGACCGCATGCTGGCTGACCCTCGCGCCAATGCATTGGTGGAAAACTTTGCAGCACAATGGCTGTCGTTGCGTGTGCTCGATACCATCAACCCGACGTCAACTGAATACGATGGCACTTTGCGCGAGTCGATGAAGCGCGAGACGGAATTACTGTTTACCAGCATCCTGCGCGAGGATCGCAGCGTGCTCGATTTACTCAATGCTGATTACACCTTTGTTGATGAAAGACTGGCCCGCCACTATGGAATTCCCAATATTCAGGGCAGCCGGTTCCGCAAGGTCAAGGTGACAGACGAGAATCGTCGTGGCCTGCTCGGACACGCCAGCATCCTCACGCTGACTTCAGCGCCTAACCGCACTTCACCCGTCAAACGTGGCCAGTGGATTCTCGACAATGTGCTGGGCACGCCACCGCCACCGCCGCCGCCGGGTGTGGAAGTCAAACTTGACCAGCCGGCAGCACCCGGCGTGGCACCCACCACCATGCGTCAGCGTATGGAGCAGCACCGCGCGAATCCTTCCTGCGCGGCATGCCATGGCATGATTGATCCGATTGGTTTCGCACTGGAAAATTTCGATTCAATTGGCAAATGGCGTAACAGTGCCGCTGGCCAGCCGATCAACGCAGCCTCCAAATTGTGGGACGGCACGCCGGTCGACGGCGCTACCAGCTTGCGCAACATACTGATGACAAAAAGTGAAAACTTCGTTGAAGTGGTAACCGAAAAGCTGCTGGCTTACGGCCTCGGCCGCAAGGTCGAGTACTATGACATGCCAACGGTGCGCGCTATCGTGCGTGCGGCCAAGCGTGACAATTACAAGCTGAGTAGCCTGATCAAGGGTGTCGTTGCGAGTCCGGCCTTCCAGCAACGCGTCAAGATGGATTCCAAGACTAATACTGCAGTGGCAAAGGAGGACTGATCCATGTTCATAACCAAAAAGCATTTGTCACGACGCACGATTTTGCGTGGACTCGGTTCGTCCATTGCGTTGCCACTGCTCGATGCAATGATTCCTGCGGCCACCGCACTGGCGCAGACGGCGGCAGTGTCGCGTCCGCGTCTTGCGTGCATCTACATCCCGCATGGCGCCACCATGGATTTGTGGACACCTTCGACAGTCGGCAAAGATTTCGCGTTTTCACAGATACTCAAACCACTCGAACCGTTCCGTCAAAGCGTGAATGTCATCAGCAAGCTGGCGCACAAGCAGGTAGCTCCATGGGTTGGTGAAGATAGCGGCGGAGCAGAAAATCATGGGCGGGCACTGGCGGCCTTTCTGACTGGCGCGCATCCTCTGAAGGGTGATATTGCCAGGGTTGGCGTATCGGTCGATCAACTGGCAGCCAAAGCCATCGGCCAGGACACACCGTTGCCGTCGATAGAGTTGTCGATAGAACCGGCCGGTCTGTCGTGTGACAGTAATTTGACTTGCGCCTATCGCAACACCATGGCGTGGAAAGCCGAGTCGTCGCCGTTGCCGATGGAAAATAATCCGCAGTTGGTGTTTGAACGCTTGTTCGGTGATGGCAGCACTGAAACCCAGCGCCGTGAACGGCGTGCGCAATCCTCCAGCCTGCTGGATTCTGTCGGCAGCCAGGTTTCGCAATTGCAACGCAGCATCTCGGTGGCCGACCGCGCACGTCTTGATGACTATCTGCAGGAAGTACGTGAAATAGAACGACGCATCAAGCGCGTAGCCGAAACGTTGAAACCGGATATGGTGTTGCCGGATGCGCCTTCTGGCATCCCCGCCAGTTTCGAAGCGCATCTGGAATTGATGTTTGATCTGCAAGTGCTGGCGTTCAAGACCGAAATCACCCGCATCTCTACCTTGATGATGGCGCGCGAAGGCTCCAACACGCGTTACCCCGGCATCAGCGTGACCGAAGGTTTCCACAATGCTTCGCATCACAGCAACGACCGCAAGAACATGGAGCAGTTTGCGATCATCAATCACTACCACATTACGCAAATCGCCAAATTCCTCAAAAAATTGCAGTCCACGCCCGATGGCGACAGCAACTTGCTGCACAACTCGATGGTGCTCTATGGCAGCAGCTTGAGCGATGCCAATGAGCACAACTTCGATCCGTTGCCGGTCATTCTGGCGGGCAATGCCGGTGGGCGTTTGCAGGGCAATCGACATCTGGAATTTGCGCAACACACGCCGATGGCAAACTTGCTGCTCGGGATGTTGCATAAGTTGGGTGTGCCGGCGGATAGCATCGGTGATTCCACCGAGCCGCTGACGATCTGACGAACGTTAGAGAAACTGACTAGCGTTTAGCGTCATGCGACATGGTGCGGCGTTTGTCGATATTCCACTCGCGTTCTTTTTCCACGGCCCGCTTGTCGAAATCGTGCTTGCCTTTGGCGAGCGCGATCTGCGCCTTGATCAAATGCTCTTTCCAGTACAACTTGGTGCACACGCAGGTATAACCTTTTTGCTGCACACCGTTGAACAGGCGTGAAATTTCTTTTTGCTTGAGCAGCAGCTTGCGTGAGCGGGTAGGGTCGGCCACGCTGTGGGTGTTGGTGCTGCTGAGCGGCACAAACAGCGCACCAAACAGGAAGGCTTCGCCGTTCTTGAAAAAGATGTGGCTGTCGATAAGTTGCACTTTCTTCTGCCGCAGACTTTTCACTTCCCAACCAAGCAGCACCA
>CANCGR010000336.1 GCA_947377625.1 Gammaproteobacteria bacterium
GCCTTCACGCAATTCGTCGATGGCACCGGCCCGGTAATCGCCGGCAAGATCTTTCCGTTTGTGTTCATCACCATTGCCTGCGGCGCGATCTCGGGCTTTCACGCACTGATTGCTTCTGGCACCACACCCAAATTGTTGAGCAACGAGAAGGACGCGCGCTTTATCGGCTACGGCGCGATGATGATGGAATCGTTCGTCGCAATCATGGCGATGATTGCAGCCTGTGTGCTTGAACCCGGCATTTACTTCGCCATCAATAGCCCGGTGGCTCTCGTTGGCGCCGAAGCAGCTAAAGCCGTGGCTACTGTCACTAGCTGGGGTTATCCGGTAACTGTCGAGCAGATGCAAACACTGGCGCAGCAAATGGGTGAAAGCTCGTTGTTTGCGCGCACCGGTGGCGCACCTTCACTGGCAGTGGGCATGGCCAGCATTTTCGGCAGCGCGTTCGGCACTTCATTACTTTCGGTGTGGTACCACTTCGCGATCATGTTTGAAGCACTGTTCATTCTCACCACCGTGGATGCCGGCACGCGCGTGGCGCGCTTCATGTTGCAAGACATGCTCGGCAACGTGATCCCGTCAATGGGTCGCACCTCGTGGTACCCGAGTGTATTTTTTTGCAGTGCGCTGGTTGTCGCCGGCTGGGGTTATTTCCTTTACAACGGCACCATTGATCCGCTCGGTGGCATCAACAGCCTGTGGCCCTTGTTCGGCATCGCCAACCAGATGCTCGCGGCAATTGCATTGTGTGTGGCCACCGCGATCATCATCAAATCCGGCAAAGTGCGCTACGCGTGGGTAACAGCAGCACCGCTGGTGTGGCTGGTGATTGTGACCAGCGCTGCGGCCTGGGAAAAATTGTTCAGCCCGGAACTGCGCATCGGCTTTCTCTCACACGCTGATGATCTCGCCAAACAAATTGCCAATGGCTCCATCACCGGCAACGCCGTTGCGCAGACTGGCCGCTTGATCTTCAACGACCGTCTCGATGCTGCACTGACTGCATTCTTCCTGATCGTTACCTGGATCGTAGTGATTGAAACCGCCCGCATCTGCATGGCCTTCCTGCAAGGCCGCCGCTGCCCGGCGCTGACAGAAACGCCGCATCAGCCAGCACAGCTGGTGGAGGGTTAGATGACAACGCTCATCAAGCTAAAGCAAAGATGCTCGTCAGTGTGGTCGGTGCTGCGCGAGTTGAGTGGGGATGATGCTTATGAGCGTTACCTGAAACATCACGCTATCTCTCATCCATTGGAAACGCCACTTGAACGCGCGGCGTTTTTCAAAGCAGAGCAGCGTCGTAAATGGGAAGGGGTAAGACGTTGCTGTTGATGTCTGGCACTGAGCGATAGTTATCGCTTAACCGCTGCAAACTGGCACATCTACTCCGCTTTGGGCACGCCAGCTGCCATCTACCAATTTGAACTCAACATTGGCGCTACCGCAGACATCGTGGGCATCTGCTTTTTGCCGACACAGTCGAAGCGAACCGCTACTCGATTCAAACCAATAATCGCGACTATTTTTGGGTGCATCCACAAGACCCGGACGCTTGGCAACCGATTCAAAGAGCGTAGTTGCATTCTGGGGCGGCACGTCCAACAGCCGCGAACTTGAGCCGTACAAGCAGATCTGTGCTGGAGCAACCCGCGCCTTCGCAGCGCATCCAAGCAGTGCTCCTGCCATCACCAGGCAAGCCATATCACGCATTCCCTGCAGCCAACTCGCACCTGGCATGACTTGATAAGCTCGGGGATTATGTCGAAGGTGGTTGATGCTTTTAATCTTCAAGCTGATATCTAAGCATGGTTTGAACATTCCTTCTTTTGACTGCGATTCCACTATTCCTTGCCGCTGCGTATTTCCATTTTTTTACCGCTGCGAGCGCGCTTTCTTTAAACGAATCATCTTCCTTGCAATCAGCAACAGTGCCTGGATGCGACCATACGCAGCTTCTTAACGCCACCACATCCTGGACACTTCCGGTTTCATCGATCGTAAATTGCACTAACACTTGCCCGTCCAATCCATGCGACAAGGCAGCCGCAGGGTACTCGGGGTTTACCCTCACCACCGGCCCTGCCTCAAATTTAATAGCTGCCGACCTTGTCATGGCGTCGGCAAGTTGTTGCCTCATTTGCGCATCAGCGAATTCCTGCTTCGCCTTGACCACAGCAGATGCCGGCTTTGCCCGAGCACCATTCATGTCTGAACCTGCTGCAAACACCATCACGGCAGCATCCATCAGGCCGAAGCCGATCAACAGGCTGTAGCAAAGCGTTTTCAATCTTGTGTTCTTTTTGTTGCCGGTGTTCACCAGCATGAGAATTCTGCGTTGCAATTGGTGCTTGTGGTCTTGCCATAGTGAAAACTTGGGCACCATGTTGGATGAGGCCAGCATCGCGCGACCGCTTATGCTGCTTGCAACATCCAGCAGACAACTGCCATAAGCTTGCGAATTGACTCCGCGCTCGTTCACCAATACTTCATCGCAGGCAAACTCCTGCAAGCAATCAAATTCGTTGTGCCATAGCCACACCGCCGGATTCCAGAAGCACAGCACTTTGACTGCCTCCAACAGAATCACCCATTCGAGATCGCCGTTACGCACGTGTTGCAATTCATGCTTGATCGCCAACTGCAGATTGCGAGGCGATTCCAGCAGCTGCACCGGCAGCACGATTTGCTTGCTACCCAAGGCACGCGTGGAGAACGGCGAAGTGATGGATTCGGAAATCAGCAGATGGATGCCGTGAATGGATTTCCATTCAACCGCGCCACTCATGATTTTTCGCAGCCGCACAACCTGCAGCGTCAGGTTGGCGAGTTGCACCAGCAGGCCTGCGAGCAACAGTGCGACCAGCAGCGATTTTGCATCCAGCGCCAGTAATCCAAATTCATATTTGCTGGCCAGAACACTCTTTGCGCCAGCGGTAAATGTGAATTCCTGAATAATGCCGGTGCCGGATACTGCTGCGACCATTCCTTTGGCCCACTCCGGCACCAGCGCTTTCATCAACACCATCAGCGGCACCGCGATCAACAAGCCCGCAAACATTGTTCTTGCCACTTTTAATTGCTGCGCATGGCTTGCCTCAAATTGCAGCAAGCGATGCAGCTGTTTGGTCGCCACCCACAGCACAAAGGCAACCGCGATCAACAAATTCAACTTGAGGTATAGCTCCGGAAAACTGGCGTTCATGGCCCTACTCCTTTTTATCCAGCAACCTTTTCAGTTCAGCGATCTCTTTCGCCGATAATTTGTGGCTATCAATCAAACGGGCCACCAGCGCGGCCGGCGCGTTCTCAAACAAGCGCCCCATCACATGCCCCAGTGTGCGGCTTTCGTATTCATGTTTGGCGAGCGTGGGCGAGTAGAGATGGGCCTTGCCTTCCTTGCGGTTTGACACAAAGCCTTTCTTCTCGAGGATGCGAATGATGGTGGACGCCGAGGTGTATGCCATCACGCGCTTTTTCGGCAGCGCGGCAATTACCTCGTGCACCGAGGCTTCCTGCAATTTCCACAGGATCAGCATCAGTTCGAGTTCGGTTTCCGTGAGCAGAGATTTGCCGCTGTCTTGTCTGGCCATTGTTGCAACACCTTGGCGTGGAGCTTTGGCAGACCTTTTAACTAATTACCTAGTTTCAAGTCAACTAACTATTTAGTTTTATTTTTGCAGCACCATCTCCTGGTTGCCGATCTTGCCCGGCATGACGATGTTGTGCCTCAGGGCAATTGTGTAACCAAATATCCCGATCGGATAGAAGAAGACGCTTATGGTTTGCTCTGCCAAATCGCCATCTTTTCCCAACCCGCAGGGAAACCCATAGGCCCCGGATCAACCGCATGCTGGGCCAGCAAGACGAGCAACCTTTGTTTCCAGTGATGTTGCAGGCTGATGGTATCCAACAGCCAGGCAAGTACTGCCAGCGTATTGTAAAGACGGCGATGACCCCGCAAATTGAGGCTTGCCACCAGGGACTTTGGCCGATGACTGGGCAGGCGGAATGCGAAAGTGAATTCCCGGTTCCAGAGACGACCGTGATGCGCGCATAAATTACGGATAGTGCTCAAGTGGTGCATGAACGAGGCAAGGTTGGTCTCATCCATGTCATATCGATGCGCGACAGCATTACGATCAGCACCGTGTCGCAAGTTGCCATACCACTTGGAGAGTTGGCCAAGAGTCATGATTTCCGTTACCGCCCATACCGGAGGAAGAGGTTCCTGGTATTTTTGATAATGGCGTT
>CANCGR010000337.1 GCA_947377625.1 Gammaproteobacteria bacterium
ACACCGGCACCGTCAACAACACTCAGCTTCAATAATTGCACCGGTTCCGAAAAGGCCAGTTCCAGTGTGGCTGGCGCATGATTGAGCACAGCACCATCTGCAGGCGTGGCTTGCTTTAATTCAGTGTGGGCATAGAGCAGTGAAGAACACAGCCACAGCAGTGGCGATATCAGCAGTGATTTGGAGAATTTCATGGTGAGCCTCTGGTAGAAATGCAAGCATGACGGTGATGCCACACTTGATGGAATGTCGCCAGCTTAAACCTTCCCCGCACCGGAAGGTAAAGCCTGTGCTGGCACCACTTGTGCCATACAGCAATTTTTTACGTTACTCAGGCGCTGTGGTTTACTCCATTCCCCCTCAATGCCCACTCGGAGATACCCCATGTCCAGCAACCCCCTGCTCGATAGCATCATCATTCCCAAGCTGCGTGACCTCGGCGATTTCACGGTGCGGCGCGCACTGCCGTCGGTTGAACGCCGCAGTGTTGGCCCCTTTGTGTTCTTCGACCAATTCGGTCCCACGGTATTGCAGGCGGGCCATGCGCTGGATGTGCGGCCACATCCGCATATCGGCCTGTCGACGCTGACCTGGCTGTTTGCCGGGGAAATCCAGCACAAGGACAGCCTCGGCAACGACATGACGATACGCCCCGGCGAAGTGAACTGGATGACGGCCGGCCGCGGCATCGTGCACTCTGAACGTAGCCCGGCTTCGCAGCGCCACGGCAACGCCCCGCTGGGCGGCACCCAGGTGTGGCTGGCGCTGCCCATTGAGAAAGAAGAAATGGCGCCGGCGTTTTATCACTACAGTGCAGCGGAAATTCCGAAGCTCACTGATACTGGCATCACACTGACGCTGATTGCCGGCAGCGCGTTTGGCCTTACCTCTCCGGTGCATACCGAGAGCGACACTTTCTACGTTGACCTGGTGCTGCAGCAAGGACATGAACTGGCAGTCCCCGTTCACATCGAAGAGCGTGCGATCTATGTGATTGAAGGCAGCATGCATATCGCCGGTGAGGACTTCGATGCCGGCACCATGATAGTGCTCAAGCCTGGCTTCGAAATGACGATACATGCAAAGAGCAACAGTCACTGCGTGATCCTCGGCGGCGCGCCTTTGCCGGGCCAGCGCCATCTCTACTGGAATTTCGTCTCCAGCCGCAAGGAGCGCATCGAGCAGGCCAAAGACGACTGGCGCAATGCACGTTTCGACAAAGTAGAGGGAGATGATGAGTTCATCCCGTTGCCGGACTGAGCCCAATAAAATCTTCACATAAATAATCGGGAATTATTCCCGCGTTTATGTCCCTTCATTGATTGGTAGCTGCAGAAAGTAAGCTGTAGACTCCAACCGGTTTAAGGGACGCATGTTCAAAATTCTCAAGGAATTGGTTCGCCATGCCCAAATACCATTTCATCACCGGCTTGCCCCGCTCAGGTTCCACGCTATTGGCCGGTCTTCTGCGCCAGAATCCCGGCTTCCACGCCGGCATGACCAGCCCGGTCGGCAGTTTCTATTCGTCGATCTCCCAGCAATTTGCCGCCGGCACCGAATTCGGCCCGATGGTAAGTCAGCCACAGCGTCGCCGCATGGTGCGCGCGTTGTTCGATGCCTATTACGAAGAGCAAGCAGACAAATCAGTCATCTTTGATACCAACCGTTTGTGGGCGGCAAAGATGCCGCTGGTGCTTGACCAGTTCCCTGATGCCAAGATCATTGCCTGCGTGCGCAACGTGGCGTGGGTGATGGACAGCCTGGAGCGCCAATTTCGCAGCAACCCTTACGAAAATACCCGCATTTTTGGCCAGCACATGGGCCGCAGCACGGTGTATCAGCGACTGGAAGGCTTGGCCCAGCATGACCAGATGGTGGGCTTTGCGTGGGCAGCACTGCGCGAGGCCTTTTATGGCGAGCAAGCCAAGTCTCTTTTGATCATCGACTATGAACTGCTGGCGCAGGCGCCGGCAAAAGTGATGGATCTTCTTTACCAATTCATCGGCGAACCTTCATTCCAACATGATTTCAATAACGTCGAATATGACGCTCCGGATTTTGACCAGCACTTGGGGGTTCCCGGCCTGCACCGTGTCAGACCCAAAGTGGAGTTTGTTGAACGGCGCACCATCATGCCGCCTGACCTGTTTGAGAAATTCTCGAAAATGACCTTCTGGACCGACCCCGCTGGCAGCGCTGCCAATGTGATTGCGCCCAAGCCAGCCACTTCAACCAAATAGCCCCCCTCGTACAACCAAGGAGAGGAATCCATGACTACTCTGAACACTTCGCTTGAACTAGGCATCCTTACCGATCCACTCGTTGGCACACCACAGCCGCAGCCCGGCGGCTCAAGCTTGCCGCGCGTTGAAGTGGTATTCATCGAGAGCAACGTCAACGATTTTGATGTGTTGCTGGCAGGAATTGACCCCGGCAAGGAAGTACATGTGCTCGACGCCAGCCAGGACGGCCTGCAACAAATGGCCACCATTCTCAGTGGCCGCTCCGGCATCGATGCCTTGCACCTGATCTCGCACGGGCGCGAAGGTGAAGTCAATCTTGGCTCCTTGCTGCTCAATGCCAGCACCGCCACCGAACACACCGCAGAACTGCAAACCATTGGCCACAGCCTCGCCGAAGGCGCCGATGTGCTGGTTTACGCCTGTAATACAGGGGCCGGCGAGCAAGGTCAGCAATTCATCAACGAGTTGGCAACGATCACCGGCGCGGATTTTGCGGCGTCCAACAACATGACAGGAAGCACCAGCCTCAACGGTGATTGGGTGCTGGAAGTGCAGAGCGGCAACGTGGAAGCGCAGCCCCTGGTCGATGCGGATCTGGCCGCCCACTACCACGACGTGCTGGACCTGTCCAATATCACAGTGGACTTCACGAGCACCGCCAACTTCACCAGCGCTGGCAAGCTCAACGCCAAGGCCAGTGATGATGTGGCCTACAAAGTATCAGGCAACGCCAACTACGTACTGAAGATCGACGGCACCAACAATGGCGCCTATGCCTATTACAACTACAAGAACAATGAAGTGGTCATCCTCGCCAACTACAGCACTGAGACCCTGGAAACCTTCAACTTCGCAGCGGGCAATCTTTTTACGCCGACGTCTATGTTCATGCGCAACTACACACCCACCGGCACGCAGACGCTGGTGTTCAAAGGCTATGACGCCGGCAACGCGCTGGTGAAAAGCCAAAGCATCAACCTGACCGATACCAAAAACATAGCTGCCACCAATAATACGCTCACCTTGACCGGGTTCACCGACATCAAAACCCTGAAGGTGACGACCACCACCAACAGCAATAAAATCGCCTTTGTCGCCCTTGATAACATGGTTTTCTCATCAATCAAGGCAGTCGATACCACAGCACCCACCGTCAGTGGTATTACGTCCAACAGCCTCGGTGGCAATTACAGGGCCGGCGATACTGTCAGCGTGCAGGTCAATTTCAGCGAATCAGTGAATGTCACCGGCACGCCGCAACTGACCCTGGAAACTGGCACGACGGATGAGGTCGTCAACTACACCGGCGGTACCGGCACCAGTACTTTGACCTTTACCTATGTCGTACAAGCGGGTGATACCAGCGCCCACCTCGACTACGTCAGCACCACTGCGCTGAAGCTCAACAGCGGCACCATCAAGGACCTCTCTGGCAACGCTGCCACACTCACCCTCGCCTCGCCAGGCGCGGCCAATTCACTGGGTAACAACAAAGCCATAAAGGTCGATACCACGTCCCCTACCATCAGCTCGGTGGACTCAAGTACTGCCAATGGCAGCTACAAAGTGGGTGATACCGTCAGCGTACAAGTTAACTTCAGCGAAGCAGTGACCGTCACCGGCACGCCGCAACTGACGCTGGAAACCGGCACCACTGATCGCATCGTCAACTACGCCAGTGGCACAGGCACCAGTGCCTTGACTTTCACCTATACCGTACAGGCCGGTGATACCAGCGCCGATCTCGATTACCAAAGCACCACGGCCCTGGCCCTCAATAGCGGCACCATCAAGGACACCGCCCGTAACGCAGCCACGCTCACGCTGGTCTCGCCGGGGGCTGCCAACTCGCTCGGCAACAACAAAGCCATCATCATCGATACCACTGCACCCACCGTAGCTTCCGTGAACTCCAGCACCGCCAACGGCACGTACAAAACTGGTGACACCGTCAGCGTGCAAGTGAACTTCACTGAAGCTGTGACTGTTACTGGCACACCGC
>CANCGR010000338.1 GCA_947377625.1 Gammaproteobacteria bacterium
GAAGGCAGCACCAGCATGAGTGTAGCCATCACCACTGCTGCTGTTTGCAACAAGATGCGAACTTGTTTGAAAGGCATGTCCATAAGCGTTCCTCATTTTTAATTGGCAAGGGTGCTGTAGTTGTTACTTGAAAATTTCCAGTGCCAGCCCGCACAGGGCGCACACCGCTATTACTTGCATGACACCACGTTTGTAACGCAACAGCGCAATGGCTGCTGCTACTGCGATCACCGCCGCTGGCCATTCAAAATGTGCGTTAAAACCCTGCGGCCACAACACGTGATAGCCGAAAAATAGCGCCAGATTCAGGATCACGCCCACTACTGCGGCAGTGATTGCCGTGAGTGGCGCGGTGAATTTGAGGTCGCCGTGAGTGGATTCCACCAGGGGGCCACCGGCCAGAATGAACACGAATGAAGGCAAAAAAGTAAACCAGGTGACAATTATCGCGGCCAGCGCACCAGCAGCAAAAGGCATGTCTGCCCCCAGCAAGTGCTGGCCATAACCACCCACGAACGCGACAAAACTCACCACCATGATCAGCGGCCCCGGTGTGGTTTCGCCAAGGGCGAGGCCATCAATCATCTGCAGTGGCGTGAGCCAGCCAAAACCGGTGACTGCGCCTTGATAGACATAAGGCAACACCGCATAAGCGCCACCGAAAGTGAGCAGTGCGGCCTTGGTAAAGAACCACGCCATCTGCGTGTAAGTGTGTTGCCAGCCCAGCGTAAGAGTCAGCAAGGCCATCGGCAGTGTCCACAGCAGCAGGCCCACCAGAATGATTTGCAGCAGCTTGGGCCAACTGAAGCGCGCATGTGCGGGTGTTGGCGTGTGGTCATCAATCAGCGCAGCGCCGTATGACTTGCCGGCCTTGTCGTGACCGCCACCGGCGGTGAACTTGCCCGGTGCCATGCGGCCACCGACATAACCGGTCAAGGCTGCTGCGGCGACGATCAACGGAAACGGCAGATTCAGCGCAAAAATCGCAATAAATGCCGCTGCGGCAATGGTCCACAGCCACGAATTTTTCAGCGCGCGTGAGCCAATGCGATGGGCTGCTTGCACCACGATGGCGGTCACCGCCGGCTTGATGCCATAGAACAACCCGGCTACCAGCGGCACTGCACCAAAGGCCAGATAGATCCACGACAGCGCAATCAGGATGAACAACGACGGCAGCACAAACAGCACACCGGCAGTAACGCCGCCGAGCGTGCGATGCATCAGCCAGCCTATATAAGTGGCCAGCTGCTGCGCTTCCGGCCCCGGCAGCAACATGCAGTAATTGAGCGCATGCAAAAAGCGCCGCTCGGAAATCCAGCGGCGCTGCTCCACCAGCTCCTGATGCATGATCGCAATCTGTCCGGCCGGGCCGCCGAAGCTGATAAAGCCAAGTTTGAGCCAGAATTTGAAGGCTTCGCGGAAGCTGACAGGGGCAGGCACAGCGCAGGGCGGGGCACTAATGTTGTCGTTGGCAGCGTTCATTTTTGCGCGCTCTTGCCGGCGCTGAAGGCTGCATAGAGCCCGTCGAACACGCCAACGCAACTTGCCAGCAATTGCGAATCGTCAGTAATTTGCTCGCGCATGCCGGCCAGGATGCTTTCCAGCCCGGCCGCTTCCGCCGGTTGCACGCCACCCACATCGAGGTAATGCACGAGGGTCGCCATGCGTTGCAGAGCAGGTTGCTCCAATGCAAAGCTGGCCATCAATACTTCAAAGCTCACCCTGTTGCCCACGTGTGTGAAGGTGGCGCCATCAAAATCAAACCCCACAGCTTTGGCTGGGCACTGCGCCGGGCTTTTCAGCCATTTGAAGCGCGCCGCCGGGTCGATGAAGCGTTGAATCAGCCATGCACTGGCCAGCCGGTCTACCCACGGGCGCTGGCGTGTGGCCCACAGCTTGCCCTGAAAATCCTTGCGTGCACGCGTGGCAATGCGGCCCTTGCTGGCGTGCGGTTCATCGGGCATCAGGATGCCGTTGCAGCGTGATTCCAGTTCCGCCAGCGCCGCTTGCGTTTGTTGCTGCGCAGCACCGGCAAAGAAATCGATATCAGAGAGTGCGGCAAATGCCTTGCGCAGTTTGCGCGCTTGTTTGAGCGTGTCCGCCGCATTTTTGGTGGCAAGCCGGGAGACGAGTGAGGCGGCTTCATGCAAGAGTTCAGCGTAGTCATTGCTGCGGTCAAACAGCGCCGTAAACTCTCCTTCATCCGGCTCCTTGAGTTGCAGCACCCACGCACTGCCGTTGGCGGCGTTAACTTCACCGGCTATCGCTGCCAGCGTAGTGCGGCATTTGGGCTGCGATGGCAACAAATAAACACCATCACGCAACACCGCTACGCCAGAGGCTTTAAGCGCACGCCACACCCGTTGCCGCACAGTAGCGTTCTCGGTGGGCAGGCTGGTAATCAGGGTAAGCCAGGTTTTCATGTCGGCTACTCTACAAAGCTGTAGAGTAACTTACAAATAATAAATCCAGGCAAATGGCCCAGGTACGGCTTGGGGCGATAAGCAAATCTGCGCGAGTCCTTCGACGTATATCTATCGCCATGAGTGAAGCCTATAGTCCAGCAACAGGAGCCTTCCATGCTCCACTTGCCGGAAGTTGCTTATGCAAATACGCATTGGTTACGAGATTGTCTACGAATGTCCGCAACCCACGCCGATGATACTGACGCTGCATGTGCATGCGTCGCGTGTCTCCGATCTGGTGGCGCCCGATCACCTCATCACCACACCGTCGGTGCCGCTGACTGCCTACCATGACAGCTATGGCAACTGGTGCAGCCGCATCCTGGCACCGCAAGGCGAAATCAAGCTGGCGGCCAGCACCCTGATCAATGATCGTGGCCAGCCCGATGCCTTTGTGCCCACGGCCGTGCAGCATCAAGTGCAGGATTTGCCGGCCGACACTTTGATGTATCTGTTGGGCAGCCGTTATTGCGAGACTGATTTGCTGTCGGTCACCGCCTGGCAATTGTTTGGCAACGCCCCCATGGGCTGGGCGCGCGTGCAAGCTGTGTGTGATTTCGTCAATCGCCACATTGTGTTCGGCTATCAGCACGCACGCGTAACCAAGACCGCGCAGGAAGCCTTCAATGAAAAAGTGGGGGTGTGCCGTGACTATACACATCTGGCGATAGCCTTCTGTCGCTGCCTGAACATCCCGGCGCGTTACTGCACCGGCTATCTGAGCGACATCGGCCTGCCGCCGCCTTATGCCACCATGGATTTCGCCGCCTGGTTTGAAGTCTATCTTGGCGGTCAGTGGCACATGTTTGATGCGAGAAACAACAAGCCGCATTTCGGACGTGTGCTGATCGCGCGCGGCCGGGATGCCGCCGATGTCGCCATCAGCAACACCTTTGGTCCCAACACGCTGAAGAGTTTCAAGGTGTACTGCGACCAAGTGGTTTAACTGCGGGCAAGCTGGCTGATTCCCCAGCCAGAATGACAGCACAAGTCGCCTGCAGAAAATTCTTTTAGCCCGCCTGCAATGAAATGACCTGCCTGCAGGTCGAGTTGATGTGTTGGCCGCACAAACACAATCCATTTTGGTGTGTCAGCCAAAAAGCGTGGTAGTTTTATTGCGCTTTACCAATCTGTTCATCATAAATTTCAGGGGGAAATTATGCATTCAAAAATCAAACCGCTTACCAAACTCACCGCCGCTGTCATGCTGTTGTCAGCCGCTGCTGGCGCGCACGCCCAGATTTACAAAGTAGTTCTCTCAGGTTCCAACGAAATTCCTGCCGTGGCTTCCAATGGTTCAGGCACGGCGATCATTTCCTTGAACACTACTACTCATGAGATGCGGGTAAGCGCCAATTTCACCGGGCTGACCGGTAATACCACGGCTTCGCACGTACATTGCTGCGTAGTGCTGCCAGCCAATGCCGGCGTAGCAACCACAACACCTACCTTTCCCGGTTTGCCGTTGGGCGTAACTGCCGGTGCGTGGGACAGCATTTACAACATGTCGTTGGCTACTGCGTGGAACCCTGCTTTTGTCACCGCCAACGGTGGTACTCCAGCCGGCGCCGAGGCGGCATTTGTTGCAGGTGTTGCCGCCGGACGGTCTTATCTCAATATCCACAGTTCGACTTCCCCGGGCGGTGAAATCCGTGGCACGCTGTTGCTGAATTCCTTTGCTGCCGCCGCCTCACCACGCAGTGCCGGCCTGGCTGCTGCGCTCGATTCACTTGGCGCGGGTACCGGGGCGGTTTCAGATCGCCTGGTGGCCAT
>CANCGR010000339.1 GCA_947377625.1 Gammaproteobacteria bacterium
TGCGCGTGGACGGCCTCTACAATCACTGGCCGCGTGCCGAAGCAGCGTGGGGGCGTGGCAATGCATTTGCCGCACTCGGCCTCGCACTGGCGCTGAGTGACTTGCCGGCAACCCATCGCAGTCATGCGCGGCTGCTGCAAATTTTCAAAGCCCACATGAACGCGCTGCTGCAGCATCAGGATGTCGACGGCATGTGGCACAACGTAATCAACATGCGCGAGAGCTGGCCCGAATATTCAGCGACCGCAATGATCGCTACTGCCATGCAGCGCGGTGTTGACCACAACTGGCTCGACAGTTTTTACCAGAATGTCGTCGACCGTGCGTGGGAAGGTGTAGTTGCGCGCACTGATGAAAACTGGGGCTTTATCGACGTGTGTGATTCCACGCCGGGCCAGGATTCACTGGCTGCCTACTTGAACCGCAAGGCGCTGACCGGGCGCGATGACCGCGCCGGTGGCATGATGCTGCTGTTTGCCACTGAGCGGCTAAAGCAACGCTGAACTTGGGGCCAGAGGCCGTGCGAATCAACTTGCACTTCATGCCAGAGCTGCCGGCCTGGCGAATTCTTCATAGGGCAGCGTCGAACCCAAGGCTGTCAACTCAGCGCGAAAATGCGCATCAATCTGTCGCTGCTGCTCCATACTGATCATTTCACTCGAGTTGCCTGACTTGCCTTCCCTCATCATTTCCATATCGCCCCAGGGCAGCGATCCCTTCGGCATGGGAATGAATTTTTCATCTATTTTTTTCATGTAGGCAAACGTGCACTTCTCCTGCACGCGCGCAAACGCTGCAGGTGAAAGATCAACGCCGAGAAACTCAGCAACTTTACTGATAGTGCCAGGCAAATCCTTTTTCATGCCGGCATAGGAAAGAATCAGCACATTGGGCTTGTCGTGCAAGGCCCAGTAGCCAGCCGCGTGTTTGGCCCAGCTGCTGCCGAAACTTAACGGAAACGCATCCGTCAGATACAGCTCAAACCATTTTGCCGGCGATGGCATCAGCGGTGCAAATGTGGAAGCCACGAAATGGTAGCTGGAGACAAACACTTCCTTGGGGTCGCGGATGACCACGATATAGCGAGCCTTTTCGTTGTAAGGCACATAGTCTGTCGACAAGTGGGTTTTGATCACGCGCTTGTGTTCAGGAGATAACTGCTGCACCGCCTTGCTGGCCAGCGGGATGCAGAATCTGGAATTACCTCTGGGTCCCATGTCAGGCCAGCTGATGACATCCAGAATATTTTCGTATTCACCCTCACCATGGAAAATAATCTGGTGAGCCATCTGCATCATCCAGTTGGTGCCACTTTTGGGATAGGTGCACACAAAAACATCGCCAAGGTCGGGGCAGTAATCCTTGAAAGCTTTTTCAGCACTTTTGCGGCTGTGGATCATGCTGCTCAACAGATGCTTGCGCTTGTCGAATATCCCCATAAGCCAGTTGATCGGCACCAGCAGCAGATAAGTAATCCCCAGAATCATTGCACGGCCAACCGGCCCTGGCTTATGCCGCTTGATGGGCGTGATGACTATTTTGTCCGTTATTTTATCCACCATTTAATCCACCCTTTAGTTCATCTTTTAGTTCACCACTGGGACTCCCACTTAGCCCGGTTTGCGAGCACGCAACATGAACTGGTCAGTCTTGCCGCGCAGTGCAGGATCGAACACGGCCTTGGTGTGGTCGTCAGCAGGATTCGCAAACAGGTTTGACTCGGCTTCAATCGTAAAGCCTGCTTTCGTCAGCGCATCACGCGCCTGCTGCGTCAGCATGCGATGCAACTTGGCATTGTCCTGCCCTGCCACACCGACATGATCAATCACGCCGAGTATGCCGCCGGGTTTCAGCTGCGCGAAGATGGCCTTCAGAAACTCCACCGTTGCGGCTTCACCGCCAGACTGGCCATTAAAGCCGTTGAAGATATCGTGCAAGTTAAGCGCTACCAGCGCGTCGTCAGCCTTGCCGTTGATGCCAGAAGCCGCGAGCGCAACCCGCACAGCTTCGACGTTGCCCAGACGTTTATGCAAAGCATCTTCAGCCGCTACCGGCACGAGGCCCGGTGGATTGCTGGCGTAGACTTTACCGCTTGGGCCCACGGCCGCAGAGAGCACTTCAGTAAACCAGCCACCGGCTGCAATCATCTCAATTACCTTGTCGCCGGTTTTGAAATGAAAAAACTGCACAGTCTCGATGGGCTTGCGGGCAGCATCGCGCGCCTTGTTCTCGGCCGGGCGCTCAGATGCAGCCAGTGCTGCATTCATGCGAGTAACTTGCTCGTCCTGTGCTTGTGCCAACTGCGCCAGCACACCAAACAGAACTATCGCACCCATAACTTTGATCTTCATGCTGCTTCTCCTGTGTTGAGAGGAACTTCAGTGGCGATCTTCCAACGCACGGCCAGTTTCAGGCAAGCTTTCCAGGCTGGAAAGTACCAATTGCGTCATTTAAGCACGAGGATGCTTGATAACAGCCTGAGGTGACAGCTCAAGTTGCATGTCCAGACTTTATCAAACCTGCTAAGTTTGAATTTCAGTAAACTTTTTTCAGGGGAAAACCTATGAATCGCTTGTCGTATAAATCGCTGGTGCGCGCATCATTGCTGTTGGCTGGGCTGACACTGGCCGCTCTCACACAAGCACAGCAGCCCTTGCCCTCACCGGCCGGTGCCGAGGTGTACGTGATCGCGCCGGTTGACGGCGCCAAAGTGAGCAACCCGGTAGTCGTGCGGTTTGGTTTGAAAGGCATGGGCATTGCGCCCGCCGGCACCCAGGTGGAAAACACTGGCCATCATCATTTGTTGATTGATACTGATTTGCCGGCTGATCTCAGCAAACCGATTCCGGCGGTCGAGGGCAAAGTCGTGCATTTTGGCAAAGGCCAGACTGAAACGTCGCTGACGCTGGCACCGGGCACGCACACACTGCAGTTATTGCTCGGCGATCACATGCACATCCCTAACAGCCCGGCAGTAACGTCGAAGAAAATCACCATCACTGTAGCGCCGTAAGACTCCTGGCTCGAATGGAATTTCAGAAAACCTGCGCGTGCCCCTCAATCCACCTGTTTGTGATTAAGGGGCACTGCTTCCGGAAACACTAGGCCAGCTTGCCCAACCTTAACGGCAAGCGCCGCACCCGCACGCCGGTTGCATCAAACACAGCATTGGCCACCGCTGCCGGAATCGTCACATGCGAGGGCTCGCCTGCACCGCCTGCTGGTTGATCAGGCCGGTTGATCGTGACTATCTCAATGCGCTCAGGCGCATCCTTGATATCGAGAATGGGATAACTCAGCCAATCGACACTCAGCACATTGCGCTCATCAAACTTCACTTCTTCATACAGCGTGCGGCTGAGACCTTGCACCACATTGCCTTCGATGGTGGTGCGCAGCGCTTGCGGGTTGATGATGAGGCCGCAGTCGTGCGCAACAAAAATACGACGCGGCCAAATGCGGCCGGTGTCGCGCTCTACTTCCACTTCACACACGGTAGCGACATAGCCACCGAAGGTGGAGCACAGGGAAACGCCACGGCCATGCAATATTTTGCCGGCATTGTCTGTGGCTTTCGCAGTGCGCGGTTGCCAGTTGGCGAGTTTGGCCACCGCTTCCAGCACCGCAATTTCGCGCGGGTCTTTCAAATGTTTCAGGCGCAACGCAATCGGATCGCTGCTGGCCGCATGCGCGACTTCATCGATAAAGCTTTCATGCGCAAAATGCACTTGCGGTTCTTGTGGCGCGCGCATGTGTGAGGTGCGCAGTGGTGAGGCCTTGGCTAAAAATGTGGGCACTGTCTCCCAGAATTTCACTGCATTGGGGAACACATAGGATTCACCCGGCGCGCCGAAATTATGTGCATCGGCCTTGGCAAAACCGGTGAGCTGGCCCACCAGAGTGTCGCGTGGTTCAGCGGCGTTGAAATTGACATCCCAGCCCGAGAAGCCTTTGGCATGGTAGTACCAGCCGTTGATAACACCGCCGGCCTCAAGCCCGGCTTTGCAGGCAATCACGCATGCCGGGGCTTTCGGGTCCCAGCCATGGCCTTCATTGCGCATCCATTGCACGCGCACCGGCTGGCCGAGCAGTTGCGACAACAATGCAGCTTCAAACGCGGCTTCATCGGAATCGCTGCGACCGTAGGAACCCGGACCGGGCTTCCAGATGACGCGCACTTTGTCGGGCGCAAGACCCAGCAACTTGGCAAGACCATCGCGCTGGTCATGCGATTTCT
>CANCGR010000340.1 GCA_947377625.1 Gammaproteobacteria bacterium
CATAAGTCACTTTAAGACTGGTCTTGAAAGTATGCAGATCACGGTTGTTGATACCGATCAGCGCGGGCTTCAGTTTCAACGCCAGTGCCAACTCATCAGGGTTATGCACTTCCACCAGATAGTCGAGGCCACAAGCCGTAGCGGCGGCAGCCAGTTCCTGCAACTGCAGTTCCGACAGCGCGGCCACAATCAGCAAAATACAATCAGCGCCCAACACGCGTGATTCAACGATCTGGTACGGATCAATCATGAAATCCTTGCGGATCACCGGCAGATGGCAGGCTTCACGCGCCTCCTGCAAAAATTTGTCGTGACCCTGGAAGAAATCAACATCGGTCAGCACCGACAAACAGGTGGCGCCATGCTCGGCATAGCTGGCGGCGATCGCGGCCGGATCAAAATTCTTGCGGATCAGCCCTTTGCTGGGCGAAGCCTTCTTGATTTCAGCAATCACTGCTGGCCGCTTGTGGGCAATTTGTTTCTGCACAGCACTCACAAAACCACGGCACGGCGGCAAGCCATCAAGCTGCGCCATCAACGCACCAGCGGGAATGTTCGCGGTGCGCTCGGCAACTTCCTCGCGCTTGCGATCAAGAATTTTTTTAAGAATGGTTTCCAAGTTTATCGTTCCGCAGTGCTACTTCTAATTCATCAATCAGTTCGTCGATCAGCGATGAGCTCAGTAGCGGTCCAGAAAATTCTGCAACAACTGATGGCCATGCTCGGTGAGAATGGACTCAGGGTGAAATTGCACGCCTTCAATGGGCAAGCTCTTGTGACGCACGCCCATGATTTCTTCAATAGTGCCGTCCGTGTTCTGCGTCCAAGCTGTCACTTCCAGGCAATCAGGCAAGGTGTTTTGCGCAATGACCAGTGAATGATAACGGGTGGCATTGAAGGGATTGTTAAGGCCGGCGAACACGCCCTGCCCTGCATGATGGATCGCTGAAATCTTGCCGTGCATCACGCGCTTGGCGCGAATGACATCGCCGCCAAAAGCCTCTCCAATACTTTGATGGCCGAGGCAAACGCCCAACAAGGGAATTTTTCCTGCGAAGTGTTTGATGGTCGGCACAGAGATGCCAGCCTCGCGCGGCGTGCAGGGGCCGGGCGAAATCACGATATGCGAAGGCGCCAGTTTTTCGATGTCGGCAATGGTGAGTTCGTCATTGCGAAACACGCGCATGTCGGCACCCAGCTCGCCGAAATACTGCACGAGGTTGTAGGTGAAAGAATCGTAGTTGTCGATCATCAACAGCATTACTTGAGCCCCGACTCCGCCAGCTTGACTGCATAAAACATGGCACGCGCCTTGTTCATGGTTTCATCCCACTCTGAACGCGGCACTGAATCTGCAACCACTCCGGCGCCTGCCTGAATATACAACGTGTTGTCTTTTATCACCGCCGTGCGAATGGCAATCGCCATGTCCATGTTGCCGTTCCACGCCAGATAGCCCATGGCGCCGCCATAAATTCCGCGTCGCACAGGTTCATGTTCATCAATGATTTCCATTGCGCGTACTTTTGGCGCACCGCTCAAGGTGCCAACCGGCAGCGTGGCTTTCAATACATCGAGCGCGCTCATGTTGTCGGCCAGTGTGCTTTCCACCGTAGAGGCAATGTGCATCACATGCGAATAGCGCTCAACGAACATTTGCTTGGGCACATGCACGCTGCCGATCTTTGATACGCGACCGGCATCGTTGCGGCTCAGGTCGATCAGCATTAAATGTTCGGCAATTTCCTTGGCATCACTCAGTAACTCGACTTCCAGCGCGACATCTTCTTCCTGGGTCTTGCCACGCTTGCGAGTACCTGCCAAGGGCCGCACGGTGATATGGCCATCTTCAACACGCGCGAGAATTTCCGGCGAGGCACTGACGATATGGAAATCACCGAAATCCATAAACACCATGTAAGGTGATGGATTCAACTGACGCAGCGCGCGATACACATTCAGCGGCGCGCCGCTATAGGGCAGGCTCATGCGCTGGGCCAATACCACTTGCATGACATCGCCAGCAGCAATGTATTCCTTGATTTTCTCAACTGCGCTTTCATAAGCGTCTTGCCCGAAACTCGAGATGAAATCGGCTTCAGTCACGGTGCGACCAGTGCTAAGCGCTGGTGCTTTCGGCGCCTGCTCCAGTTGCAACATCAACGTATCAAGGCGCTGCTCGGCCTGCTCGAACGCATTGGGCTTGGCCGGGTCGGCATAGACCACCAGTGTCAGGCTGTTGCGAAGATTGTCGAATACAGCAACCTCTTCCGACACCATCAACACGATGTCAGGCGTGTGCACATTATCGGCAGGCGCAGTGCCGGCAATCTTGTGCTCCACATAACGCACAGTGTCGTAACTGAAATAACCCACCAGCCCGCCATTGAAACGCGGCAGCTCGGCCAGCTCGGGTATGCGATAGCGCGACTGGAATTCGGTGATGAACGCGAATGGATCATCGGTGCTGCAGCTCTCGATAGTGTTGCCATTGGTCTGCACGACAATGTTGGCGCGGCAGCCATCAGCAGTTTCGTCGCGCGTAGCAGTCAGTACCGTGCTGGCAGGCAAACCAATGAATGAATAGCGGCCCCATTTCTCACCGCCCTGCATGGATTCGAGGAAGTAGCTGTAACGGCCCTGTGCCAGCTTCAAATAAATACCGAGTGGAGTCTCAAGATCGGCGAGCACTTGTCGCACAACCGGAATACGGTTGTAGCCAGCCGCAGCCAGCGCGGAAAATTCTGCTGAATTCATACGCTGGCGAGTTCCTTGCGCATCGCGGCAACTGTGGCGGCGTAGTCCTTGCTGCCAAATATGGCCGAACCGGCCACAAACATGTCGGCGCCCGCACGGGCAACTTCGGCGATATTGGTAACCGTCACACCGCCATCCACTTCCAGCAGTATGTTGCGGCCGGAAGCCTTGATCAGTTCGCGCACCTTGCCGAGCTTGGGCAATGTGGACTGGATAAATTGCTGGCCGCCAAAGCCCGGGTTGACCGACATCAGCAGAATCAGATCGAGCTTGTCCATCACATGCTCAAGGCAGGCCGTGGGCGTTGCAGGATTGAGCACCAGCCCGGCCTTGCAGCCGAGATCGCGGATCAACTGCAGCGAGCGATCAATGTGGTTGGAAGCTTCGGGGTGGAATGTAATGTAGCTGGCACCGGCCTTGGCAAAGTCCTGAATCAGGTTATCGACCGGCCTCACCATCAAATGCACATCGATCGGTGCCGTGATGCCGTAATTGCGTAGCGCCTTGCACACCATCGGGCCTATTGTGAGATTGGGCACGTAGTGGTTGTCCATGACGTCGAAATGGATGACGTCAGCACCGGCCGCCAACACAGCATCGACTTCCTGACCAAGACGGGCAAAGTCAGCCGACAAAATCGATGGGGCTATCAGGTAATCGCGGGTGGCCATGCCAGGGAGCTGTTGTCTGCGGAAAGTGGGCGGCATTGTACTGGGCCACCGTTGCTACCGCCACCTTGGGAGTCGCGGCAAACTTAATGCGTGCCGGCTTTTTGCACATTTTTATCTTTGCCCCTGCGGTAGTCGCGCCTGTACTATCCAGCGGTTCAAACAATAAGGCGCAATAAATGCCATGGGGGATTCCAAAAATGCGTAAACCTTTACTTTCCATCCTGTCAGCCGCAACCATGGTTGTGCTGGCCGGCTTTGCGGGCCAGAGCAGCGCCCAAGTCGACACGGCCCGTATCAAAGCCTCTACTACCCCTGCCAACGCAGGCCAGTGGATGGCTTACGGCCGCGACTACAGCGAGCAGCATTACAGCCCGCTCAAGCAGATCACACCCGACAACATCGCCAAGTTGAACCTGGCCTGGTTCGGCGATCTCGCCGAAAAAGGCGGCAGTTATGAAACTACACCGGTCGTTGTTGACGGCATCATTTATGTCACCAGCCCGTGGAGCAAGGTCTACGCGTTCGACGCCAAGACCGGCAAGGCACTGTGGAAATACGACCCGATGGTGGCCGGCTCCTGGGCCGTGAACCTGTGCTGCGGCATCGTCAACCGCGGCGTGGCCGTGTGGAAAGACAAAGTGATCGTCGGCACACTCGATGGCCGTCTGGTCGCCATCAACGCCAAAACCGGCAAGAAGGTCTGGGACAAACAAGTCACCGATCCCACCAAACAATTGTCGATCACCGGTGCACCGCGCATTGCTGACGGTCGCATCTTCATCGGCGAAGCCGGTTCCGAGTTTCATCA
>CANCGR010000341.1 GCA_947377625.1 Gammaproteobacteria bacterium
GGTAGTCACGTTGTTTGTGGTGCTAGTGATTTTCCGTAAATCGGCTGTTGCCAAACTGCCGCCCGCCACGCGCAGTTACCTCAATTTCTGCGACTACATGGCCAAACTCGGTTTTCCTCGCAAAATTGGAGAGCCGCCGCTGCGCTATCTGGAACGCATGAGCGAACAGCATCCGCAGTGGCAGCGGGAACTCGAACATATCACACGTGAATTCATTCATCTGGCTTACAAGCACGAGCAGCCCGATCCCCTCATACTGAAAAGTTTTCAGCGGCGCGTGCGCCGTGCACGCCTGTTTAGCTAGGAGCACCGATGCAAACCATCGCGTTAGGCCGTTATCGTCACTACAAGGGCAAGGACTACAGCGTGGTAGGTTTTGCCCGCCATTCCGAAACCGAAGAAGTAATGGTGCTGTATGTGCCGCTCTATGGTGAAGGCGGCTACTGGGTGCGACCACTTGCGATGTTCACCGAGCACGTCATGGTGGACGGTGTATCTGTACCAAGGTTCGCATTGGTGTCTGAATAGACAGCCGTCCTGTTAACGTTATTCTGCTGCATTGAGATTGAATGATCTGCGCCCGCCTGAGGCTGTGCAACGAATCATTACTGTCCCGTGAAAAGTCGTTAAATCAGCGCCATTCGTTCCGGACTGGGCCTTTATTGGGAAGATCAGACGAGATCCAGCAGCACCGGGCAATGATCCGAGCCTTCAATGTGCTTGAGCATGTCGGCTTGTTTGATGCGGTCTTTCAGTTTGGCGGAAGTGAGGAAGTAATCGATTCTCCAGCCTACGTCCCGCTCGCGTGCACCGGCGCGATAACTCCACCAGGAATATTTTTTGGTAGTGGGGTAGAGGTGACGGAAGCTGTCGATGAAATCGGCCTTTAGCAACGCATCGATGCCGTCGATTTCTTCCTGCATGTAGCCGGCGGACTTGTTGTAGTTTTCTTTTGGGCGCGCCAGATCAATCTCGGTGTTTGCCACGTTGAGATCGCCACACACGATTACCGGCTTCTGCTTCTCGAGTTGCTTCAGGTATTTGAGAAATGCCTTGTCCCACTCCTTGCGATAACCGAGGCGTTTGAGTTCGTTGCCGGAGTTGGGTGTGTACACAGTTACCAAAAAATAATCATCATATTCTGCAGCAATCACGCGGCCTTCCAGATCATGTTCGTCGATGCCGATGTGGTTGTTTACAGTAAGCGGTGTTTTGCGGGTAAGAATGGCAGTGCCGGAATAACCAGGTTTTACCGCACTATTGCAATAAATCTCGTAACCGCCAAGATCCTGCAACGCTTCTCTCACCTGGTCTGGATTGGCTTTGGTTTCCTGCAGACAAATGACATCGGCATTTACTTCCTGCATCTTCGGTACAAAATCTTTTTTGACGCAGGCACGGATGCCGTTGACGTTCCAGGACAAAAGACGCATGCAGGTTTCCTTTTTTTGGATAAGCGGATCAGTTAAGCGGATTGCCGGCGAAGTGCAGGAAGAAACTTTCGCGGTCGGTGGTGTCGAGCACGACATCGCGCATGTCTTTGCCGTCACTGAGCGTCAGTGGCACGCGCGTGCCGGCCGGGCCATATTGCCACACGGTACGAAAGAAACTGGCCATGCTGTGTACCGGCTTCTGGTCGATCGAGACGATGATGTCGCCCGGCTGCAGCCCGGCGCGCGCGGCCGGCCCGTCGTGATAGATGCCCACCACATACACTTCGGAATTGTGCTGCTCCACCATCGCCCCCAGCCAGGGCCGCACCTGGCCCGGCTTCTGGCCGTGTTCTTTCATGAAGTCCAGATACGGCATCACCAGCTCCACCGGAATGAACAGGTTGCCCGGTTCCATTTTTCCTTCCGGCGAGCGCATGCCAAGGGCCAGTGAGCCTATGCCGCACAGCTTGCCGCTGTTGGTAAGCAGCGCCGCGCCGGACCAGCGTTCATACAGGGGTTGGGTGTAAAGCGCGGTATCCAGCAGATATTCCCAGCGACCGGCGAATTCTTCCAGCGCGAACAGTTTCACCGCATGCGCGTCTTTGTCACCGGAGGCGAGGATTTGCATGTCATCGCCTTCCTTGACTTCATCCAGGGTGATCGTGGGCAGATGGTGCAGCCCGAGCGGACTCATCGGTTTCAGCAAGGCAATGCCGGAGTCATAGTCCTGGGCAAGGATGATGGCTTCAGCCGCCTGGCCCTTGCGATTGGTGAGCCACACTTGCTCGGCTTCCAGCACCGAGTAGCCCACGGTCAGCAGCAGGCCGTCGGCCGTCACCTGCACCGCATGGCTGTTGCGTTCCGTGCCCAGCATGCCGGCCGTCAGCGCCGTTTCCGGAATCATGCTGTGGACGGACATCAAAGCATCCTGGGGGGGGCGTACAAAAGGCAGGATTGTGGCACTCATTCCTTGGCAAAGCTCCGGTATGTCATGGCGCCATTGTAGGCAGAACGGGAGGTGGTTTACAGATCAAACAGGCCTTGGCAGATTCAAAGCTTTTGGCCTCCGGCAGTGGCCTTTTTTCAGTGAAGTTGCGTAAAGCAAAAAAAGCAAAAAATCGGGAATATTTCACAGCTGTCATTTGGGTCTGCCGTGCTAAAAAGCTGCCTACAACTTTATGATTTTTTTGATTTTTCAGAAATCCCTTTATGCAAAAGAGGATGTGTGGTAGCACAATGATATCTCGACTCTTTTAGAGGTAAACAAGAGATAGCATTTTTGGTCGCGCCAGCACGATTCGGCCGATGGTTTGGCGGTTCCCCTACGCCGGTATATTTAAACGTGGTTTTGCAAGACAAGCTACACGCCAACAATACGGCACTGCCTTACGGGGCACAGCAAAAACTTGCGATTTTTCAAAGCATTAGGTAGTTATCGTAGAGAGCATTGATCATGGCAGCCAAGAAAGGCGGTACTCCCATCACATCCCCACGGTTGTTGGCGCTGGAGGCTCGCATTTTGCTCGATGCGGCGCTGTTGACCACCTTGCTGGACAAGTCCGCAAGCGGGGAGGGTAGCCATGACTCGACCGACGATCACAGTCACGATAACGACAGCTCCCTGCATGCAGATTATGCCGCCGTCCAGGACAAGGCGCCCGCTGCCGAAGTGGTATTTGTCGACCGCGGGCTGATCAACGACGCCGGTTTTTCGCAAACGCTGAGTGATTTGCAACAAAGCCGTCCCGGTTTGAGTGTGGTGCCGGTGGACGAGCACGGTCTGGACACCATCACCCAAACTCTGCAGCAGTACTCTGATCTGGGCGTGCGCATCGACAGCGTGAACATCATGGCGCGCAGTGATGCGGGCACCTTGCACCTGGGCAGCGATAGCGTGGCAGAGACCGCGCTGCCGCAAAACGATGTGCTGAACCAGACCGCGCAGAACTGGCGCAATATCCTGTCAGACGACCTCAAGATCAATGTCTACAAGGGCTCTGTCGCCGAAGGCGGCCATGACATCCAGCTTGTCAGCGGCAACGACACCTCGACCGGGCATGACAACATCCATGCTGATTTGGGCATGGTCACCGATACCACAGCTCCCGCCGCCACTGATGCGTCGTTACTGGCAGAGCACGATGCCAGCGTATCCACACCGATCACCTCGGTGGTATTCGTCGATACACAAATACCCGATTGGCAAGTGCTGGCGCAGGCCGCTCACGTGCCCGGTGTTGAAGTCATCGAGCTTGACCCTGTTCAGGACGGTGTAGCCCAGGTAGCAGCGGCACTCGAACATTACAAGGGCCTGGATTCCATCCAGTTCCTCACGCACGGCGAGGTTGGCCAGTTCCACATTGGCGGCACTCATGTGGATTCCTCAACGCTGGCGGCCAGGCCGGCAGATTTTGCCAACTGGGGCAATGCACTGAAGCCTGATGGTGACATCCTGCTGTGGGGTTGTGACATTGGCGCGACGGCAACCGGCAGGGAATTCGTCAACGAGTTGTCCTCGCTGACCGGCGCCGATGTAGCGGCGTCAATAGATCTCACCGGCAAGGATGCGCTGGGTACCAACTGGAACCTGGAATACAGCACAGGTAGCGTGGGCTCCGGTTTGCACGATGCACTGTCAGAGTCGGGCTACCAGGGTTTGATGGCGGCACCGACTATCGACGTCGGTGGGGCGTCAATGGAGTTTGCCAACTCACGCCTCAGCCTGGTGTCCGGCACTGCCACCGCCACCGGCACGGTGAATACTTCCAGCTATAACTTCACCAGCGTCGGATTGAATTC
>CANCGR010000342.1 GCA_947377625.1 Gammaproteobacteria bacterium
AGGATGGTGTCGCGAACCTGCGCGGATTTTTCGGGGTAGTCGAGACAAAAATGCAAGCCGCGGCTTTCATGGCGTGACAAGGCGCTCTGGATAATCAATTCGGCTACCAAGGCGAGATTGCGCAGTTCAAGCAGTGGTGTGCTTATACGGTAATTGCTGTAGTAATCGTGGATTTCATTGCGCAACAGATTGATGCGGTGCTGGGCGCGATGCAGTCGTTTGGTGGTCCTGACGATGCCGACGTAGTCCCACATAAAGCGGCGAATTTCGTCCCAGTTGTGGGCGATCACAATATCTTCGTCTGAATCGGTTACCTGGCTTTCATCCCACTTGGGCAAACCAGTCGGCATCACGGTATCGCCCAGTTTGCTGGCGATTTGTTCTGCTGCTGAAAACGCAAATACAAAACACTCAAGCAAGGAGTTGCTTGCCATCCTGTTGGCACCATGCAGGCCGGTGAAACTGGTTTCACCAATGGCATAGAGATGATCAACATCGGTTTTCCCATTGCGGTCTACCACCACCCCGCCACAACTGTAGTGGGCTGCAGGTACCACCGGAATCGGTTGCGTGCAAATATCGATGCCCAGTGACAGGCAGCGTGCATGGATTGTCGGGAAATGGGCTTTGATGAATTCGGCGGGCTTGTGCGAAATATCGAGATATACGCAATCGCAGCCGGTTTTTTTCATCTCTGCGTCGATGGCGCGGGCCACGATATCGCGCGGCGCCAATTCGGCCAGTTCGTGATAGGCCGGCATAAAGCGCGTTCCATCGGGAAGCCGCAACACAGCCCCTTCACCTCTTAACGCCTCGGTAATCAGAAAAGTACGGTCAAGCGGATGATAGAGGCAAGTTGGGTGAAACTGGTTGAACTCCATGTTGGCAACCTTGCAGCCGGCACGCCAGGCCATGGCGATGCCATCTCCGCAAGCGCCGTCAGGATTGGATGTGTAGAGATAGACCTTACTGGCGCCGCCAGTGGCCAGCACGGTAAATCTGGCAGCAATGGTGTTAACTTTGCCGCTGTCCTCCTGCAACACATAGGCGCCGAGGCAGCTGTTGCCCTCGCGTCCCAGTTTGCGTGATGTCAACAAGTCAACGGCAACGCTGTTGGTGATGAAACTGATGTTGGGATGGGCCAGCACTTTGGCTGCCAACACTTCAAATACTGCTTTGCCGGTGGCATCTGCTGCATGAATCACCCGGCGGTGGCGATGTCCGCCTTCCTGGGTCAAATGATAGTTGCCTTTTATGGTGGTGCTGGATTTGTCTGAATCCCTGCTGAACTCCACACCCTGTTCTACCAGCCACTCAATGCATTCCCTGGCTCTGCCTACTGTATATTCAACGATGTCGCGATGGCACAGACCGGCACCGGCGGCCAGAGTGTCTTCAACATGGGAAAGTTCACTGTCTTCCGAGTCGAGCACGGCTGCGATGCCGCCTTGTGCATAGTAGGTTGAGCCGAGCTTCAATGAACTCTTGGAAAGAATGGTTACTTTGGCGTGATCAGCCATTTTTAAAGCAAGGGTGAGTCCAGCAGCGCCCCCGCCGATAATCAGGACATCGCAGGACAAAGCAGGGGAAGGGGAATCAAGGGTCATGAAAAAACTTCGCAATTCGGGAGCAAACCCCGATTCTACCTTGTCGGGTACAATTGATAGCAGTGGAGTATTTTTGCGGGAAGTTGGCTCCGGCAGTGCCGAATCCAGCCAGTGCATCATCAGGAGTTGGTCAGTTGGCAAGATCAAGCAGTAAAGACACAGACGAACAACTGGTTGAGCGAGTCTTCAGTGGTGAAATGCGGGCATTCGAGTTTCTGGTGCTGCGTTACCAACATCGATTGTTGGGGTTGATAGGCCGACTGGTGCGCGATCCGCATGAGGCGGAAGATATTGCCCAGGAAACTTTCATCAAGGCCTACAAGGCGCTGGCAAATTTCCGGGGAGAAAGTGCGTTTTACACCTGGCTTTACCGCATCGCCATCAACACGGCCAACAATTATCTGGTATCGCGGGGCAGGCGTCCCCCGGATACGGATGTGGATGTCGACGACGATGAGCAAGTTGATGCTCAGCTTGCGCTGGCCGATCATGATGATCCCGAGAGCTTTCAACGCCGGGATGAACTGAAAAAGGCCATAGACCAGGCAATTGCCGAATTGCCGGAAGACTTGCGAACCGCATTCAGTTTGCGCGAGTTCAGTGGACTCAGTTACGAGGAAATCACTGAGATCATGGGGTGTCCGGTCGGCACCGTGAGATCCAGGATATTCAGAGCCAGGGAGGCGATAGACAACAAGATCAGACCTTTGCTGGAACCGGATTGAAGTTTATTTCAAGAAACAGGGAATTATTTTATTGTGCCGTTGTCTATGCAGACAGCGCCACAGTTACAAACTATAACAAGGCATCTCACCAGGACTTGGAATGGATAATAAATTTAAAGAGAATCAAGAAGTTGCAGGTAACTCTTCAAGTGTTGCCAGCAAACTGGGCGCCGGCCCGGTTGCGCCGCGTGCGGAACTGCTTGAATCGCTGTCAGCAATGATGGATGACGAGGCAGAGTCACTGGAAACTCGTCGCATTGTCAGATCTCTTGAGAATTCATCCGGGTCGTCGTCGGAGCTTTCTTCTGAATTGCTGGGTCGCTGGCGCCGTTATCATGCAGTGCGCGCCAGTCTGCAACATGAAATCCATATTGCCCCCTCCATAGATCTGCTCGCCGGTATCAAGACCCGCTTGGCTGACGAGGCTGCAATCAATACCAATACAGTTGGCATATTCTGGAAGTCGCTGCGTACCGGCAGAATGTTGCGTGTGGCCGGGCAGGGATTGATCGCCGCCAGTGTTGCTGCTGCAGTACTGCTGGCTACTCCGATGCTCAATCTGAGCCAAAACGGAGCGATGCCAGGCTCGGCTGCGCCGGCCTTCGTAGCTGATCATCAAATTACTGTCCAGGATAGTCTGCCGGCAATGAATGGCGATTCCAGTGCTTCTGCGTTGACAAGAACAGTGAGCCTTGATGACGCAGCACGTCGTCGACTGGAAACTGCCGTGCGCAATTTTTCCGGCACGACTGCTGTATTAAGCAGCAACAATTCGGCAATGTTTGTAAACCAGCTCCAGCCCTTTGCCACCAATACCCCGGCCCCCCCGACTGTTGAACAACCAGCCCAGCGCCGCTGATCCAGCGCATCCTCAAAAACTGGTGTGAGCTGACTTGGCACAAAGCGTAATTTTTGTGCCAGTTTTCCCGATAATTCCCGGTCTTGCGCAATTTGGGTAGCTGTTGCGGCTGCAATCACCCCTGTATGATTTGGCGTGTCCTTCGGACGAGTCCGGCTGTGAAAGATATTGGAGTGAGCTGATGATTTTGAAATCTGTGGTAAGCACGAACAGTAGTAAAAAAGCGTTGCAAATGTTGGTAACAACGCTGCTGGTGTGGGCTGCTTTGGCGCAAGGCCAGGGTTTGCCGGATTTTACTGGGTTGGTTGAAAAAAACGTGCCGGCAATAGTCAATGTGACCACCACTTTCGAAGCTGCCCAGCCCAGTGTCCAGGACCGTGAGAGCCTCAAGGATTTGCTGCGTTACTTTCAACGCGACCGTCAAGGTGAGCTCGCGCCGCCGCTGCAGCTGCCCAACCAGGAAGACCAGCAGCCCGAAGAAGGGGGCGGTGCTACCGGTTCGGGTTTCATCATCGACAGCAACGGCTACATCGTCACCAACCACCATGTGGTTGATCATGCCAAATCGATCAAGATTACGCTCAATGACCAGCGCGAGTTTGAGGCCAAGGTGGTTGGTTCGGACAAGCGCAGTGATCTGGCGGTTCTGAAAATTGAGGCGACCCAGCTGCCGGTCGTGAAACTTGGCAATTCTGAAAAGCTGAAAGTGGGAGAGTGGGTGTTGGCGATTGGCTCGCCGTTCGGGCTGCAATATTCAGTGGCAGCAGGAATTATCAGCTACATGGGGCGCAGTCTGCCCACGGATGGATCCAGCTATGTTTCCTATATCCAGACAGATGTTGCCATCAACCCTGGTCATTCAGGGGGACCTTTGCTGAATCTTGCCGGTGAAGTGGTTGGTATCAACTCCCAGATTTTTACTGAGACCGGGGGGTCGATCGGTTTGTCGTTTGCCATTCCGGTAGATGTTGCCAAAAATGTTGTGGCGCAATTGCGCGACGGCGGCAAGGTACAACGTGGTTGGCTGGGTGTCG
>CANCGR010000343.1 GCA_947377625.1 Gammaproteobacteria bacterium
GCCTTGCGGGTGCGCACATCAACGACGCGCACATCTTCAATCATCGGCAATTTGAAATGCAGCCCGTCAGTTTGCACACTCTGTACCTGGCCAAAGCGGAACACGATGGCACGTTCGCCGGATCTCACGGTGTAAAAACTGCTCCACGACACAATGAAGGCAATAACGGCAAGTACAACTAACACTATTTTCGAAAGCGGAATGGCAAGATTCTTGTCCATAATTAATTTCCTTTAATTGTTTGGTGAGCCGATGCGACAGCAATGTCGGTGGCGAATAGTCGCACACAAATACACCATGGAGAATTTTCGCCGAATTGCACACAAAAAAAATCAGGCCTTCAGGCCTGATTTCTGTTTTTTGTTTCAATGAACTGCTACCGCCATGAACAGTTTATGGCGCCGGCTTGGTCACAACAGCGCTGTCGAGTGTGACTCTGGTCTGTGCCAGCGCCCTGCCATTCAGCGTTGCACCTGTCTGCAGGATGATCGCGCTTTGCGACAGAATATTGCCTTCCAGACTTGCGCCTGCCTGCAGCACTGCATCACCGGCCACCTGCCAGAAAATATTTTTGGCCTGTGCGCCACCAGCCAGCGTGATGTGTTTACTGGCGCTGATCGTCAGGTTGCCTGACATCTGGAAAATCCATACATCATTGGGACCTCCTGAAATCGTAACGTCAGCAGGCACAGTCACTGAGCTGCCCCACTTGTAGAGACCCGGTGCCAGTGTCAGCCCGCCGATGTTGCCACTGCCCAGATTGAGATAGTCAGGTGTCGGCCTGCCAGCGGCATCCGTGTAGGCAGCTTCCATGTTGGAAACCGCAGTAGTCAGATTGCTGCTGGTGGGTGGTGACATGTCGGCGCCGTACAGTGAACCCGTCACTTGTGGCGATGTGGCGGAAAGCGTTCCCACCATCGTCAATGAAAAACCGGTCAGGAACGAAGTAGCCGCCGGGCTCACCCCGACGTTGCCGGTGATGATAGAGCCTGGCACTGTTGAAACGGCGGTTTTGCCGAGGATCGCAAAATTGCCGGCCGTGCCCAACAGCACCACGGCAGGGCCTGCTGCTACCGCATTGGCAGTGACGGTATAGACCATCGCGTAGCGTGCATTGGCGAGCAAATCACTTTCGCTCATGCCGTAGCCGGCATAGAGCTGGCCGCCAATCATGTTGGTGAGGTTGGCATTGTGGACTACTTCGACAGTGCCGCTGACCAGCGCGCGTGTTGAGTAAACCGGCACAGTGCCGCTCTTGTAGTAAACCCAGGTTACGCCATTGTTGAAGTACCAAACATTGTTAAGCAAAAACCCCAGGTAATAGTTACCGGTCTTGCCAAGATCGGCATCAGCAACACTGGCAGTAACGGCAATGCTGCGACTGGTAACAACGCCGCTGGCGCTGGCAGAAAAGCTGGCAGTGGGTGCCGCTTGCACACCGTCGGTAAACGCAATCATCAATACCAGCAGCACGATGTCGACCCAGGTGCCGTCTTTCAGGTAAGTCAGGAATTTTTTCATTTGGCTCTCCGCATCAGAAAATTTGCTGATGATCACAATGCAGTTCGCAGCCGCCGGAGATCGGGGTCACGCCTGCATTGCAAGCTTTAGGGCTTGTGGGAGCAACTTATCTGGAGCAACAGGCCCCGTCTGTGGGACGGCGCACATAGGACGCGCGCAGGAGGCGCATAGGACGCAAAGAGAGGCTTCACTGCTGATTCAGTATCACCAGCGCCGCCTGCAAATCAGGATCTTCACCCGCGCGGCGCTGGGCAAGCGTAGCGGGCGGCAGCACTTGATCAGGCGTGACGCCCTTGCCTTCCAGACGCTGCCCATCAGGGCCAAGGTAGTCAATTACCGGCACTTGCAACAAGCCCTCATCAGGCAGGTCATAGAACTTGGAAATAATAACCATGCCGGCGGTCTGCCGCCCAATGACGGTGGCGCGCTTGTTGTATTGCATTACACGCGGAAAAATTTCAGCAGCACTGACGGAAGTGCTGTCGGTGAGGATCACCAGCTTGCCCGCATATTTGGCGGAGAACAGCGGCAGCGATCTGCGGTCATCCTGCTTGCCTTTGCGATCCACCGTATAACCGGCATCCATCATCGCGCTGTCGGTACCCACTGGCCTGAACTCACCCAACGCCATCGTCAATGCCGCTGCATTGCCGCCGCGATTAAAGCGCAGATCAAGCACAACGCCGGGCGCAGCGGCATTGGCTTTAAGCTGCTGGCTAAGCCAGTGCAGCGTTTCAAAACTGAACTCATCGAAGCGCAGGTAAAGCATGTTGCCCGGCAAGCTGCGCACATCCAGCCTGCGAAAATCCAGCAGCGCAGGATCAAAATGCAACGAGTGCGCTTGATCGTGCTGATCCAGAAAATCATAGGTCACACCTTGGCCCAGCACAGTAACGAATTTGTCGCCCGCAATGGGCAGCGGCACACCATTGCGCGCCGTCACGAGCCAGCCTGGCTGCACACCGGCACTGGCAGCCGGCCCGAGCGGAACGACATCCGTGACCACCAGCTTTTTTTCAAGGTATTGCATTGAGAAGCCGGTGGCCGCCACGTGTCTGGTTTCCACTTGATGGGCCTGACGCGGAGAGATGGCCACCAGATGCGACACGCCCAGCTCACCCATCATGTTGTTAAGTGCAGTGTAGAGCGCTGTCGAATCCTGGGCCGCCAATGCCATCGGCTGATATTTTGCGTGCAGCGCCTGCCAATCGGTGCCGTGATAAGTGGGATCAAAATAGTGTTCATCAATCAGCGCCACCGCCTTGTGAAACACCTTCTCGTTAAGCGCCGCACGTGCCTCCACTGCCAGCGGCGGCGGTTCCTTGTATTGCGTGGGCACACTCGCACAACCGACGAGTGCAAGCAGCAGGCAGGCAAGCAGGAGGTGACGACGGCAGAAAATCAAATACACACTATTCACGGCAACGCGTCCTTGAGTGGAACTTTGGCTGTTTTGATTTCCATTATTTGCGGTAGTCAGACATGTGATACAAAGCCAATGCCCCGTCATTCTGAACAGGCGCGCACGGAAAGCAAGACCTGGCTTGAACAAGCCAATAATCCGTAACAGCAATACACAAAGTGGTGGGATGAGCCAGGCACCACTGCATCCCGTCTGTCTGCCTGCGCACTGAACTAACGGCAGGTTTTGCTAGCTTGGTGCATCGTTTTATGTACCCAAGCTCATGCTCAAGAAAATTCTTTTTGCCAGTTTCTGGCTGTTCAATGCGGTGTTCCTCTCGCTGGTGACAGCATTCTGGTTCCGGGAGACTTTGGTCACCAAGGTAGCCAATCATTTGCTCGCTGGCAGGCAAGTTGTCGTAACCGGATTGCATGGCTTGCATTTTGATTCAACCCACGCAGCGATTGAGCAACTGGAACTGCAACTGCCGAACGGGCAGCAGTTGCTGATAGCCGGTGTGGATGCGCGTATCAGCGTTACTTCGCTATTCAGTGTTCCGGTAGTGGAAACACTGGAGCTTGGCTGTGCAGAACTGCGTGATGCTTTCGTACCTGCCATGCAGAACAGCGGTGCGGCGGCGGACAAGTTGCTAGTGAGTGAGCTGACGCAGCTGCTGCGCGAATTTCCGGTCGCCACTATTGTCGTCAAAGCAATACGCTTGCCGCAAAGACGTGAAGCGCTGGCACTGGCACTGCAACACAAAGCCGGCGAAATCAATTTGCAGATCAACAGTGACAACTTGCACCTGCTCGCCAATTTCATGCAAGCCGATGCGGCGGCAACTGCAGTTTTAAAAATCACGTTCAACCGCATTGATAAAACCATCGGCAACTTCAGGTTGTCGCTGCAACCTGTAGCGTCCGCGTTCTTGCTCGCCGGCAGCGGACATTTGGCAATTGCTGATCTAAATACACTGCTCGGCGATCTGCAGCAGCAAGCACTGACGCTGCCACTCAAAGCCGTCAATCTTGATTTTTATCTTGCTGGCACGGTGAATGATGATGTGTACGGCACATTCAGCGGCAATGCCACTGGCACAACTCCCCCAACATTTGCGCTGAACATACAATCAGGCTCAACCATTGCGCTACCTGCCGATCCTGCTAGCGAGCTCGGCGAACTCACACTGCGGCTCAGCGACAAGGCAGCGCTCAACTTCACAACCGGCAAAGGTGCTGGCATCAGCACAGCCAACGTGCCCTTGCAGGTCATGGGCAGCTTGCAGAAGAAGACGTTTAA
>CANCGR010000344.1 GCA_947377625.1 Gammaproteobacteria bacterium
AGGCTCATCCAGCGTGCGGCAGGAACTTCTGCCGGCACTGTCGCAACAGCGCGCCATGCGATGCGAATCACTGCCAGCGCCAGCACTATCATGCCCAGTGTTTCGTGCAGCTGACGATCAAAGTCGCGGCTCGGTGCGTAAACGCGGGCTTCGGAACCGCCCGGTCCGTAAATAAACGCAATCACAACGAAGATGGCCGTGAGCCAATGCAGCGTCATACCCACAGTGCTGTAACGGACGTCGGCTGATTTCATGGCGTGGCCACCCTCAATAGATTTGGTGCATTAGCAAACCAGGAGCTGGTTTGCTCTTGGTACCCGAAGGTAGTCTAAGCTATGGTCAACTTCCTGGCGTAGATGATTTTCTTCGATCCGCCATCACAACTGCCAACGACTTTGCCTTCGGTAACTTTCCCATTTTCAACGATATTAAGCTCGTAGCCTTTAATGCCTTTTTTATCGAGCTGGGCGCTGATATCTGCCTTGAGTTCTTCGCAAGGCTTGGCAGCTTGCGCTTGCCCGATGCAGGCAAACAGGGCGACTAATAAAACGGTGTATTTCATGGCTGATCTCCTATGTTTGCTGCAGGCGTTATTCAAGCAGGGCTTAACTACCTCTCGCACATTAACACCCACTCTTGGCGGCAGTGTTGATCGTTGTCATAGGCCGGCAAACTAACTGCTGCAGCATGCTTTGGTCTGTTATATGAAAACGCCCATGCTGAGCCGGTCTTCAGTTGCAAACCCCAACGATTGGTAAAACGCGGCTACTGCAACATTGGTTACGCGTATTTGCAGGTTTACCTTGATACAGCCCAGGCTTTTCAATTCTTCGAGGACGGCGGTTACCAGCAAAGTGCCTGTGCCAGACCTGCGATGCTCGGGTGATACGGCGACAGCGTACAACCAGCCTCGATGCCCGTCATAACCTGCCATGCAGGCGCCCACAATTTGATTGCCGTGCTCGCAGACAAAAATCAGGTCGTCAACTTTCAGCTTGGCAGCAATGACCTGGGACGGCTCGTTATGCGGCGGGTCGTCGGGAAAGACTCGCGTCCAAAGTGCAATCAGCGCTTGTGTGTCCTGTTCCTGAAACTTCCTGATGTGCATAGGCTGCTCATTACGCGTGGTGGCTGAATCAAGCCGAGCCGTTCGGCGTGAATGAAAAGTTAGACTGCATTGTTAGATGACGCCGCTAACCGCGCCTCAAGCTGCGCAACACGCGCGCGCAAGGCAAGCGAGGGCACTTGGCCCAGCAGCACAATGCCCACGGCAAAGCCTGCGAGAAGCGCAGTTTGAAGTGCAGTGAATCCAAAATACGTTGAGATAGCAGAGCCACAGCCTGCCATTAAAATTGTGCCAATGATGACTTGGGTATTGGCTCGCATAGGACTTGCCTCTTTACGTGAAATAAAATGCCGTCTAACTCATCGAAGGCGCATTGTTGGTGACCTTGTCAGGCATCACTGGGCCTCGCGCCTGGAAACCATTCGGTGTGCTGGTCTCCCTGGCGGCCCAGATAGGTGACACGTTGGCCACGCAGAAATGCGAAATAACCCTGGACTCCGGCACTCATAGCGCGCTGGCAGAATAGTCGAAACTTTTGCCCATTTTGCTGGCTATCCAGGATCGCTGCCCTGAGTTCGACCACATCAAAGTTTTCAGCGATTAGCGGTAGCCCCTCGAACGACAGCGGCGCATGCACTGCGGCGCCCGCTGCGCTATAGAACGTGAATGATTTTGCGGCGTAGTCCACGTAGTAGTACTCGACACCTTCGGCGATAAGATTGCCAACAATCTGGGGAAACGGCATTGAGCCTTCCAGGGTTGCTTGTGCGGATGCCAGAACTTTGTCGGAGTTCATTGGTGTTCTCTCTGAGTGTTGGAGGGCGATTTCGATGTCTGATGCCCATCAAAACGGGAGGCGCGACGCGGAAGTCCTGCGCCGAAAGCGCATTGTGTTTGTGTACGCCCATCACGAGCATGAACTAATAAGATGAAAGTCCTCTGCAGCAAGATCGCCGCTAATTGAAGTTGAGGTTAGCGCCAACTGCTAGCGAACGGCAAGTGCTGCTCTGCAAGGAATGGTCTGAAGGAAGCCCGGAGCAAAATTGCGTATCGCTACGCACCGTTATTTTGTGTGGCATCACAAGCAAAGAGCCGTGGCGTAGTGCGAAGACGTTGGGAATAAAGCAGGCATTGTCGAATGCGTACCTGAAGGAACAAGGGGCGTGTGCATTACATGATGGTTGGATAGGGCTTCATCGCGCTCAATGAAACGCCCTGTGCGGAGCCGCATGCAAGGTCGTACAAATCTTTGACCTTCAAGCTGGAAGCCGGGAAATATTTTGGCGAAAAACCGAGCATGCGTGTTACCACGAGAACCGAAATTCCAACTCGCTGAAATCGAAATGATTTATTGGCTGAGGGTCTGGAAAACGCGTTAGCCCGCGTAGCTGCGTTCTATCCTGGCTATTTCCACCGAATATGTTTCGTACCACTTTTCCTTGCCCAGTTGCTGGGCCTGGCGATGTTCAGGATGCGCGCGCCAGGCGCGGATGCTGACTTCATCGGGCCAGTAGGAAAGCGCAACTTCCTGCTCGCCTTCCGTGACTGCATGAAACCCGGTACAGCCAAATTCACTCAGCGCCAGTTCGCGCATGCGTTTGGCCATTGCTGAATACTCTGCATCAAACTGGCGGATTTTGGCGCGGAAGATGACGACGTACATGTAGGCCTTCAGTAGCTGCTGGGAGTCCCCACGAATAAGTGGGCGGATTTCGTGAACCTGAACTATGTTGGGTGCACAAGCAATACAGACTTGCCTTCAGCAGATCGGAATCGCCGCGCAAGCCTGTTATTGCCAACGCACAATTAGTGTAGCTACAATAACGATGCGCATAGATTTTGATCCGGCAAAAAATCAACTCAATATCGTGAAGCATCATATATCTCTGGCTTTTGCCGGGGACCTTGAGTGGGATGATGCGCTGGTATGGATTGATGTGCGATACGCCTATCCTGAGTTGAGAATGCTTGCTTTGGTGCCGGCTGGATCGCGGTTGTTCTATGTATCATTTGTCGACAATGATGATGTGCGCAGAATTATCAGCCTTCGTTTCGCTACCCGGCGAGAGATAAAGCACTATGTCAAAAACTACCACTAAGCGCACATTGGTAATGCCCACAGTTGCCGAGAACAAGCGCATTCTGGCGGCAGCCAGAAAAGATCCCGATGCAAAGCCGCTTACTTCTGCGCAATTGAATGCGATGGTGCCTCTTAAGTCAGTGCGCGGCAGGCCGGTGTCAGAGAATAGAAAGCTGCTGATTTCTGTGCGTTACAGCCCCGAAGTTGTGGCTTACTTCAAGAGCACTGGCAAGGGCTGGCAAGCCAGGATGGATGGCGTGTTGAGTGCTTATGTCAGCAGAAAAAGCACACGATCGCAGGCTTAGCCCAACTTCGCCCTTGCCCTGCCAATCGCCGCCTTCACCTGCGCCGGCGCAGTGCCGCCGATGTGATTGCGCGCATTCACCGAACCTTCCAGACTCAACACCGCATAAACATCAGTCTCGATGGTGGAACTGAACTGTTGCAGCTCGGTCAGGGTCAGCTCGCTAAGGTCGCGGCCCTGGCGGATGCCGAACGCCACGCTCTTGCCCACTACTTCATGCGCATCGCGGAACGCCATGCCTTTCTTCACCAGATAGTCGGCGAGATCGGTGGCAGTGGCGTAGCCTTTGGCGGCGGCTTCGCGCATGTGGGCTTTCTTCGGCTTGATGGCCGGAATCATGTCGGCATAAGCCTTCAAACAATCCTTGATGGTGTCGAGCGTGTCGAACAGCGGCTCTTTGTCTTCCTGGTTGTCTTTGTTATAAGCCAGTGGTTGACCTTTCATCAGCATCAGCAGGCTCACCAGGTGGCCGGTGACTCTTCCGCTTTTACCACGGATCAGTTCCGGCACATCGGGATTCTTTTTCTGCGGCATGATCGAAGATCCGGTGCAGAAACGGTCCGGCAGATCGATGAAATCAAATTGAGAAGAAGTCCACAGCACCAACTCTTCCGAGAAGCGTGACAGGTGGGTCATGATCAGGCTGGCAGCGGCGCACAGCTCAATGGCGAAGTCGCGGTCGCTGACGGAGTCGAGCGAATTTTCGGTGGCTTTGTCGAAGCCGAGCAGTGATGCGGTGAGTTCGCGATCAATCGGGTAGGTAGTGCCAGC
>CANCGR010000345.1 GCA_947377625.1 Gammaproteobacteria bacterium
GGCCATGCGATTGAATGCCGCATCTGTGCCGAAGATCCCAACACTTTTCTGCCGTGCCCCGGCAAGGTCAACCTCTATCACGCACCTGGCGGCATCGGCATCCGCGTCGATTCTCACATCTACAGCGGCTATACCGTGCCGCACTACTATGATTCATTGATTGCCAAGCTGATCAGCTACGGTCCTGATCGCGAAACCGCCATCCGCCGCATGCAGAACGCACTGGAAGAAATGATCGTCGACGGCATCAAGACCAACATTCCGCTGCAAGGCGAAATCATGCGTGATCCCGGCTTTCGCGCCGGCGGCACCAACATTCACTATCTGGAAGCCATGCTGAAAAAGAAAAACGGCACCAGCTCAGGCGGACATTAAGCACTCATGAGCTGGCTGGAACTCAGGCTGGAGACAGCCAGCGCAGATGCAGAAGCCCTGGAAACGGTGCTGCTCGACCTTGGCGCGGTGTCAGTCACGCTCACTGATGCGCAAGACCAGCCTTTGTTCGAGCCGCCGGTAGGCGAAACTCCGCTCTGGCAACAACTGGTACTCACCGCGCTGTTCCTCGATGACATGACCAGTGAAGCCGCCACTGCCGACTTGCTGCGCGAGTTTGAGCAACATTGGCAGCCGCGCCCCATGCCAGTCATACGCCACAGCATATTGATGGACAAGGACTGGGTAAGAGCCTGGCTGGACGATTTCAAACCCATGCAGTTTGGTGCGCACCTGTGGGTGTGCCCGAGCTGGTGGAATCCCAACCACGCTGATTCGCAGTTGCCCACATCTCAATGGCAGCCTGACGCCGAACAAACCAGTTATTGGGCGGCACTCAACCAGCAACAACTGGCACAGATGCAACAACCTGGTAATACCGTGTTGCTGCTCGACCCAGGTCTCGCGTTCGGCACGGGCACGCATCCCACCACCTCACTGTGCCTGCAATGGCTGGACGCACAACAACTCACCGGGCTGACCTTGGTGGATTACGGCTGCGGCTCGGGCATTCTCGGCATTGCTGCGCTGCTGCTCGGCGCTGCCAAAGTCTACGGCATCGACAATGATCCGCAGGCGCTCACCGCCACTGCCGACAACTGCGCCAAGAATCAGCTCGACAGCCAACGCTTTCCGATTTTTATGCCGGAAGATTTTATGCAGCGACTGGCCAGCGGCGCCGTGCAAAAAGTCGACGGCATGATGGCCAATATTCTGGCCGGCACATTGATACAGCTGGCGCAGGTGCTGGCATTGCAAGTAAGAAGTAGTGGCTGGATTCTGCTGTCAGGAATTCTGCGCGAGCAAGCCGACGCTGTGATCGACACTTATTCTGAATGGTTCAGTGATTTTGCCGTTGCCGGTGAAGGCGATTGGGTGCGCATCAGCGCAACCAGAAATTCATAGCACCAAAATCTGCAAGCAGCACAGCGCGCTCAACTGCCTCAGTCATCGATTACTTGCAGTCTGCGTCACGCCCGCTGATCGTACACTGCAAAATCAGTTTTCCGTCGTAATCATAATTGTTCATCGACCATGCGCTGTCTTTGCCGCCCTTGCGTTCCAACACGGTATAACCAAACACGCCGGCAATTCCCTTCCCGTGTTTGATATGGACACCTTCAACGCTGATGCCATCGGAACTCGGCGGTACTTTCAGTGACAGCTCATCGCCACCATTGCCCATGACCAACTGCAGCGGAAAGGACTCTACATACGATAAAACTTCCAGCGCATGGTGATGACCGGAAAGAATCGCCTGCACATTGGCGGGCATCGCAGTGCTGGCCGCCAGCGCCAGCGTCTTGTTGTCACCGGTCACTTTCGGCGTTGTCTCTTCCACTGCCAGAATGGGGCGATGCTGAGCCAGCCACACTGGAGACTTGAGGCCCGCCAATGCTTGCAACTGCTTGGCAAAGAACGCCGCCTGCTCTGTATTGGCGACCGACTCATCAGCGCTGGACACATCCATCACCGCCAGCTGCACTCCGCCCAGGTCAACCAAAAAGGGCTGCGCTGATTTAAGACAACCGCTATCCGAATTCCACGCATAGGGGTCAAGCGTGCGTGCCCAGCCTCTTCCACCACGCTCACATTCCTCGTGGTTGCCACGCACCATCACCCACGGCGCGGTGCCAAGCAGGGCGCCCACTGGCGAGAAAAAATCTTCATTCCACACATCCCAGTTATCGCCGTAAGGACTGCCCGCACAACCGGCATTGCCAACAGGGCAAGGCGTCTCGCGATAATGAAAATCGCCCACATGAATGATCAGATCAGGTTTGATATGCGCAACCAGCGCCGAACCTTTGCGAAACGGCCATGCTTGTGGGTCATTGCAAGCTTGAACTACGTTGCCTTTAAGACGGCAGCCAGTATCACCGATTACCAGAATGCGTTGGGGCACTGCTTTGGGCAGCGGTAATTGCGCGCCAGCCACACGTACTGTTTTTACCTTGTTTGACAACGGCAGGAAACAAACAGTGACCGGATAATTTTCTTTGGCAGCGGAGCGAACCCGCATTGGTACCGTCCTGCCATCCACACTGGCAGCCGGGCATTTGACGCCATCGGTGATCACCCGCGCTTGCAAGCCATCGCTGGCGTATTGCACCCATTGATAGGTGTGCGCGGCTTTTGCATTCAACGCGAGCGACAGCAACACGACCACCACGCTGCATATTTTGCTTGCTGACCTGGCCAGGGAGTGACTGCAAGCAGGAGCTTTAATCATCATCGACACTCAACCCAGATTTGATAAGTACGCATAACGCCCGCCAGGGCCGCCGGTGGCGCAGGATAGACCGCATCGCTTACCGCTTTCAATGCGGCACGATCCACCGCTGCAAGTGTACTGGATTGAATCAGTGCAATCGCAGAAACACGGCCGTCCTGCAATTTGAATTCGATTCTGGCCCGGCCCTTGAAGCCAAGACTGGCAGCAATGGCAGGCACCCGGAAAGTGGCCTGCACCGCCATCGTCAGTGTCGCGTTATAGGCAAGGGCGGGATCTACGATTTCTACCTGTGGAGCTGCCGTGCTCACTGACGGCAACTCTTGCTTGCGCGACTCTTCCACGACAGCAACCGGCTGCTGTTCTGCAGTTTTCTCAAGCGCTGGCTCTGTCACCGGCACTGGCACGGCTTCAGTCCGGCGCACAACCGGCGTTGGTTTGACAGGCTCAATTACCGGCTTGATTGCTTCAGGAGGTTTGGGAAGTGGTGGCTCTGGCAGCGGTTCTACTTCCTTCACCACCGGTTCGATAATCAGCGGCGTGTAAGTCGGGGTTGCCGGCGGCACTGTGTGCGTGGCGCTGATCACGAATGCGACCAGCAACACTTCGATGAAAGACGCGATACCTGCGGCCTGCCAGATTCTGGACACAGGCTCTTTCATCACATCACTGCTCATCAACATCACGGTGCTGTTCTTGCTGCCAAACCAACTTGGGTAACGCCGGCATGCCGCACCGCATCAATCACATGCATCACTTCCTGCAATGTCGCATTTTCGCCACCGGCAATGGTCACCACCAATTTCTCCGGCTGACTCTGACGCGCCAGTGCTTCCAGTTCCGTCAGGGTCGTGGCAGCGCCATCAACCCGGTAAAGTCCAGCCGCTTCAATTTCCACCAGCAGCTTAGGCGGTGGCATCACCGCCGCAGTAGTGCTGGTCGGCAATTTGGAAAACTGACCAGTAGTAGGAATCATCCGCAGAGTCATCATCGCGAAAAACACCAGCAGGAATAGCATGATGTCGATCATCGGGATGATTTCGATACGGGCCTTGCGGGTTTCAAAATAACGCATTGAGAATCAATTCCTGCAGTACTTCACACGATCTTCAGTTTGGCGCGCACCAGCTCTTCTGAAGCCACCGTGCCAAAACGGCGATTCAGCAACATCAGTTTGAGCACTTCCAGCTGATGCACAATCAAGCGCACTTTTACATTGAGGCTGTTGAAAAAAACCAAGCCGATCATTGCAATAAAAAGTCCTGAAGCTGTTGCAATCAACGCTTCTGCGATGCCGCCGGTGACCTGCATCGGTGCACTTTGCGCATCACCCAATACCGAGAACGCGCCAAACATGCCAATGATGGTGCCGAACAAACCCAAGAGCGGTGCCAGTGTAATAACGGTATCCAGCATCCACAGCGAGCGGTCCAGCAAGGGCACTTCCCGCATCAACGCTTCTTCCAGATGACCGGCACTGGTAT
>CANCGR010000346.1 GCA_947377625.1 Gammaproteobacteria bacterium
TGTTGATCTCGGGATTGAAGTTGGTGGCAAACGGATAGCCGTGGTTGCCGCCGTTGACATCGATGATGTCCAGCGTGTGAATTTCATCGAAGTAATGTTTCTTGATGTACGCGGTGAACACGTTGGTGGCGCCGGGATCAAAACCGGAACCCAGCAAGGCCATCAGCCCGGCCTTCTGGAATTTCTCCTGATAGGCCCACTGCCATTTGTATTCAAACTTGGCGTCGTCAAGCGGCTCGTAGTTGGCGGTATCAAGGTAGTTGACGCCGGTTTCAAGGCAAGCATCCATGATGGTGAGATCCTGATAGGGCAACGCCACGTTGATCACGAGCTCAGGCTGTATCTTGCGGATCAGTGCGGCGAGTTCCGGCACATTGTCGGCATCGACTTGCGCGGTCTTGATCACACGCCCCTGCTTTTCCAGAATCTGCTGCGCAATTTTCTTGCACTTGGATTCGGTGCGGCTGGCCAGCGTAATGTCACTGAACACCGACGGCACTTGCGCGCATTTGTGCGCCACAACTTGTCCAACGCCACCTGCACCAATGATCAGAACCTTAGCCATTGCTTTGCACTCCTCACTAAATACTTAACTTAGTCTTCTTTCTCAAAATAGGTGTAACCGTTCAGGCTGTCGGTGAACAGCTTGATAATCTGCTGACGCTCGCGTGCGGTGATGCGGCCTTCGCGCACAGCCCGCTCAGCAGTGTTGCGGTGACGTTCCTGCATTTCCTTGGGGTAATACTCCACATAACTCAATACATCAGCAATGCTGTCGCCCTGGATTTCCTTGACGAAATCGTAGCCGCCTTCACTCTTGATACGCACGCTGACGACATTGGTGTCACCGAACAAGTTGTGCAAATCACCCAAGGTCTCTTGATAAGCGCCGACCAGGAACACACCCAGATAGTATTCTTCGTTCTCGCGCAGCTCGTGCAAGGGCAACACTCTCGCCACTTCACCTTCATCGCCGACGAATTCGTCGATTTTGCCGTCGCTGTCGCAGGTAATGTCAGCAATGACAGCCTTGCGGGTCGGCTTTTCATTCAAGCGGTGGATCGGCGCAATCGGGAACAACTGGTCAATGGCCCAGGAATCCGGCAGCGACTGGAACAGGCTGAAATTGCCGTAGTAGATATCGGCCAGCGATATGTCGAGACCTTCAAGATCGGAGGGCACGCGCTCCATCTCTTTGGTGATCAGCGTTATTTTTTGCAACAGATCAAGAAACAGGTTTTCGCAGACCGAACGGGTACGCAGATTGAGCTGGCCACGACGGAACAGTTCACGCGCTTCGTTGCGATAGTAATGGGCGTCGTTGTAGCACTCTTGCACATGCGACTCGTTCAGGTTGGCGTAGATATCACGCATGCTGCTGATCAAGGAATGCTCTTCCTTGTTGGCCGCTGGCAGGTGGCCCGGCTCGAAGGTGGTGGTGTCGACCACATTGAAGATGAGAATCGACGAATAGGCGATAGTGGCGCGGCCTGATTCGGTGACGATGGTGGGATGTTCGATGCCGTAAGAATCAAAGGTGGTTTTCAGCGTGTCGACGATGTCGTCGCAATACTCGTTAAGGGAGTAATTGCGGCTCTGGCCAAAGGTGGAACCCCAGCCGGTGTAATCAACTGCCAAGCCACCACCAAGATCAATGTATTTCAGCGCGGCGCCTTCAGCGACGAGATCGGCATAGTAACGACACACTTCGGTGATGCCGCTGCGAATGTCTTTGATGTCGGGAATCTGCGAGCCAAGATGGCAATGCAATAACTGCAAACAATGCAGCATGTTTTCGGCTTTCAACAAATCCACCAGCTCAACCAGCTGCGATGTGGTAAGACCAAACACGCTGCGGTCACCGCTGGTGCTGTTCCAATGGCCACCCACACTGGCAGTGGTTTTCACACGCACACCAATAATGGGTTCGATGCCGGTACGACGACTGCATTCGATAATGCTGGGGATTTCCGAAGGGGTTTCCACAACAAACACGCAAGTAAAGCCCAGCTTGATGGCCGACAAACCCAGCTCGATGAATTCCTTGTCTTTGTAACCGTTACAGATAATCAGGCTGCCCGGCTCTTCCAACGTGGAAAGTGCGACGACGATTTCCGGTTTGCTGCCCACTTCAAAGCCGTGCTTGTAGCGTGCGCCGAACGCAGCGATTTCCTCCACTACCTGGCTTTGCTGATTCACCTTGATCGGATAAACGCCGCGATAGTCAGCACGGTAGCCGTGCGATGCGATGGCTTCGCGGAACGCCATGTTCAGACGTTTGATCTGCGCATCCAGAATGTTTTCAATGCGCAGCAACACCGGCATCTGCATATCGCGCTCAAGCATGCCGTTGACGATGTCGATCAGCTCAACCTGCGCATTGAGAGTACGCGCGGTAACGTTGCCATCTTTGGAAACGCTGAAATAGTCGTTGCCCCAGCGTTCAAACCCGTAAAGATCAAGGGATTGTTCTGTGGACCATTCGCCACTGTGTCGACGAGTCGACGCTGGTTTCGGCTGTTGTTTGGCCAACTGTTTAGCCGCTTGCTTGGCCTGTTGTTTGGTCTGTTGTTTAGCCGACGGATGCTTGCCCGCCTTGCCGGTTTTGGCAGCACGAGTGTTCACGGTTTTGTCGGCAGATTTCTTGGCAGCGTTCAATACAGTTTCCTCGGTGAAAGACCATGGAAGAGTCGCGCTGGCAGCCCCTCGAAGGAGGCGCGATTGTAACGACTTCCCCCCTTAAATCTACCCCGAAACCATAAAAATTCGGCAAGGTTTTTGTGAGGTTATTCAGAGTTTTCGGGTGTGCCTTGCCAGCTCTTGATGGCCTCGGTGTTGTCGGCATCGAAACCGAGCTTGCCGAGCGCCTCCGCCCAACGCTGGTTGACCATATGGGTCACTGGCGCATCCAGCCCGACTGCCTCGGCAAGATCAGCGGCAATCTGCACATCTTTTGCCATTAATCCCAGCTTGAAACCGGTGGCGAACTTGCCATCGAGCACATGTTCTTTCATCACTACTTCCGAAATGAAAGATTTGCCGGTGGAAACGTTAAGAATATCGACCAATATGCGGGGATCAAGCCCGAAGCGCTCGGCGATCAGCACCGCTTCGCTGGTGGCGGCAAAGGCGGTGGCGCCCAGCAGGTTGTTCAGCGCCTTGCAGGCATGGCCTGAGCCGCAATTGCCTGTGACGAACAAGCGGTTGCCCATTGCATTCAATACTGGTTTGGCGGCTTCAATCGCGGCCTGATCATCGCCGCCAATCATGATGGCAAGAGTACCGGCTTTGGCGCGTGGTTCAGCGCCCGATACCGGTGCATCCAGCAAAATCACGCCGGTTTGTGCCAAGTGTGCTGCCAGCTGGCGGGTGAGCGTAGGTTCCGATGAACTCATGTCGATGACCAAGGTGCCCGCCTTGGCGTTTTGCAGAAACGCGCCTTGCTGGCCATTGACCAACACTTCCCTGACGATCTTGCCGGTGGGCAGCATCGTCACTATCGCATCCTGCTTGGCGATATCCGCCAGCGAGGTGGTGGCTTTGGCAGCATGATCGCGGATGAAATCCTGGCTACGATCAGGGCTAAGATCAAATACGGTGACGGCAAAGCCGGCCTTGACCAGGTTGGCGGCCATCGGCCAGCCCATGGTGCCAATACCAATAAACCCGATGTTCTTGATAGCGTCACTCATCTCAGTCGAGCCCCAAACGTTTAAGCACTTCCTTGGCGGCATTCATGCCTTCCACACCGGTGGGAATGCCGGCATAAACCGAGGTATGCAGGATGATTTCACGGATTTCTTCAACAGAAACGCCGTTGGCCAAGGCACCTTCCACATGCCCTTTCAGCTGATTGGGGCGACACAGTGCGGTGAGCGCTGCCAGCGTAATCATGCTGCGGGTTTTCAGATCCAGCCCCGGCCGCTGCCAGATATCACCGAAGCACCAGGTGGTCACCATGTCTTCCAGCGGGCGGTTGAAGGCAGTGGCCGCATTGACCCTTGGCTCGGCGCCGGCGTCGCCCCCCATGCTGCGGCGCAGCTCCATACCGGCACTGTAATGCTTGTCATCACTCATAATTTGCTCCATTCCGGATTGTGTTATTCAAAGTTCGCGACTGCGGGTTTCCGGCAACCACAACAGCAACACCATGGTGCTGATGCTGATGATCACCATCGGATACC
>CANCGR010000347.1 GCA_947377625.1 Gammaproteobacteria bacterium
GTGGCGCCGGATTTGATCAACAAGCTCTGCAGTTCTTCGACATCGGCACGCGCCAGCGCACGCTCTTCTCTGGAAGGCATGTGTTCGATGGCGTCTTCACCCATGAAACGATCTGCCAGATGGCCCACTGCAATGGCGTAGAAAGTGGAACGGTTCCATACCATGGTGGTGCGGAAGTTGTCGTAGGTGAGAAAGGCCGGGCCGTCAGCGCCAGAGGGCACGATGATGGAGGCCAGCATTTCAGCCTGGCCGATGGGTTGGCCATCAAGCCTGCGCACACCCAGCTCGCTCCACGCACTGACACTTTTGCGAACGCCGGTGCCCGACAACGCAAAATCGAAATTCTTCGGCAGCACCACTTCGCGGCCCCAGCGTTCATCGGCTTTCCAGCCGGATTCCGACAGATAGTGGGCGGCAGAGGCCAGCACATCCGGCAGCGAGTGCCAGATATCGATGCGGCCATCACCGTCGCCATCCACTGCATAGTGTTTGAAGGTAGACGGCATGAACTGGCACTGGCCCATGGCGCCCGCCCATGAGCCGGTCATCTCGGTGGGTTTGATATGGCCGGCCTGCAGGATCTGCAGCGCGGTGAAAAGCTCGGTACGGAAAAAGTCGCTGCGGCGCGGGTCAAACGCCAGCGTGGCCAGCGCATTGATCACCGAGAAGCCGCCGGTCTCATCGCCGAAATTGCTCTCCAGTGCCCAGAATGACACCAGATACTGCGGTTGCACGCCGTATTGCTGCTCAAGGCGTTTGAACAGTTCCTTGTGTTTCACCAGCATCTCTTTGCCGCGCCGAATGCGCTTGTCGCTCATGCGGTTTTTCATGTAGCCGGAGAAAGTCTGCACGAATTCGGGTTGGCTGCGATCAAGTTCCAGCACGCGCGCGATGGGTTCTTCCACACCCGCGAAGGCGGCATCCAGCGTAGTGGAGGCTATGCCTTTTTTGGCGGCTTCAGTGCGCAGCGCAGCGAGCCAGGTGGCAAAGTCTTCGTTCTCGGCCGCCAGAGCAGGGCGCACAAGGGTCAGGGAAAATGCGATTAAAACGGCGGAACAGTATCCGCACAAACGCTGCTTCATGTTGCTGGTTCTGCCTGCTGTGTTACTGCCACTCAAACTTGTAACCCACTGCATAGAGCGAATGGATCAGTTCTTCCTCGGGCACTTGCACGCTGATTTTCTTGCGCAGTTTCTTGATATGGCTGTCTATGGTGCGATCGCTCACCACGCGGCCGTCGGAGTAGATCTTGTCGACCAATACGCTGCGCGAAAAGATGCGGCCGGGCTGGTCTGACAACACTTTGAGCAGCTGGAATTCCACCGCAGTCAGATGCAGATCATTGCCGTGAATCGTCGCCTTGTAGGTGTCGATGTCCAGCACGAGACCGCGGTCACCGGGTTTGTCCTTGCCTTCGCTGCGGCGCAGCACGGCTTTGGCGCGGGCCACGACTTCACGAGGGCTGAAGGGTTTGCAAATGTAGTCGTCGGCGCCGAGTTCGAGGCCGAGCAGGCGGTCAATCTCGTCGATCTTGGCGGTGATCATGATCACCGGCAATTGCGAATGCTTGCGGATGTCCTTGCAGATTTCAACACCGCTCTTGTTGGGCAGCATCAGGTCGAGCAGCACCAGATTGGTGTGGTGTTCGGCTAACCAAGGCTGCACCAGCGCACCGTCATTGAGGGTGGTGACATCAAAGCCGCTCTGTATCAGGTAATCCTGCAACAGGCTCGCGAGTTTGACTTCGTCTTCGACGATCAGAATATGCTGTGACATAGGGCTACCTCTATATGCTGACTGTGCCAGTCCGCTTTTTATTAATCCAACCTATTAATCCAACTATCAGTCTAACTGTTCCATGGTACGCGGAAACGTGATGGTTAGCCTCAATCCGCCCAGCGGTGAATGCCCCGCCGCAATCGTGCCGTTGTGGGCATTGACGATGTTCTGGCAAATGGCCAGACCAAGGCCCGAGCCGCCTTTGGCGCGGGTGCGTGACATTTCCACGCGGTACAGGCGGTCGAACAAGTGGTTAAGGTCGTTGTCGCTGACGCCAGGCGCGCTGTCGATCCATTCCACCAGCACATGATGGCCGTCTTCGCGCGCAGTAACCTGCAACTCACCGCCTTTGTCTGTATAGCGGAAAGAATTCTGCAACAGATTGTCGAACAACTGCAGCAGCCGGTCAGGGTCACCCACCATCGGCAACGACTCATCTTCCTGGGAAGAATCAATATGCAGACTTACCTTCAACTGCGCACAGCCCAGCCTGACATATTTGCCCAGGCACACTTCCAGGATTTCACTGAGATCGATGTTGTCTTTTTTGTAGATAAGGGCGCCGATGTCAGACAGCGACAACTCATGCAGGTCGTTGACCAGCGTGTTGAGGTGCACCACTTCCTGATGCAGGGAATCGAGCGTGTCGGCATTGAGCGGGCGAATGCCGTCCTGCACGGCTTCCAGCTCGCCGCGCAGCACCGCCAGTGGCGTGCGCAACTCGTGTGAGATGTCGGCGATCCACTGCTGGCGCGCGTGCTGGTTCTGCTGCAAGGTCTTGGCCAGCGTGTTGAAATCTTCCGACAACTGGCTGAGCTCATCACCGCCGTGTACCGGGATGCGTGAGTTGTAGTCGCCACTGGTCAACGCGCGTGCACCATCCACCATCTGGCGCACCGGGCGGGTCAGGAAAGTGGCGGCCGGGAAGGCAATCAGTGCGGAGAGCAGCCCCAATATCAGTGCCAGATGAAAGAATTCGTTCTGCTGCTGGGTGGCAAACAACAAGTCACCCTGCTCCGACAATTGCTGGCGGCTGGTGACCGCCAGATAGCCCACAGTCTTGCCGTCGATCAAAATGGGGTTGAAGGTGGTGCCTTCCGGCAGGAACGCCCCGGGCGTGAAGCGCACGGTTTTCTTGTTTTCATCGAGCAGGCGCAGATAGGGGCGGGCCGGGCTGTATTCAGAGGAGTAGTACCAATCATTCGGAGTGAAGCCGCCTGGCACCGGGCGCGTATTACGCAGGCGACGCGCGGCAATCAGCGCGGGGTCGGTGGAGCTTTCGATACTGAAGGCGATCAGGTCAGACCAGACATTGTTGTTGTTGCGGATTTCGTCCCACGAACCATTCTCGCGATAGAACTTTTCCAGGCCTTTCAGCAGCGCCGGCACCTGGCGCTCTTCGATGCGGCTGACGTACTCGATAAAGCCGTGGTTGAAGTTGTAGTACCACACGCTGAACGTCACTACGTAGACCAGTGCGTTGGCCAGCAGCAAGATGAAAAACAGTTTGTATTTGATGCTGAGGCGCATGTAAGACCGTGCAGACATGTTGTTATTTTTGCGTTCTGGTATTGGTTGCGGCTGTGATTACTGACTACTATAACCCAATTCCCCCGCGTTGAAGTCGCAGCGCAGGCCTTCCATGGCTTTTCCACAATAACGCCCAAACTGTGTTGCCCTTATGGCCAGCCAACCCGACACACTCGCTGCCTTTCACCCCGTTACCAGGGCGTGGTTTGAGCGCGCGTTGGGCAAGCCCACATTGCCGCAACAAGAAGCATGGCCAGCCATCATGGCCGGGCATCACACACTGATTGCCGCGCCCACTGGCAGCGGTAAAACGCTGGCGGCTTTTTATGTGGCCATTGACCGGCTGCTACAGGCCGCTCTCAAGCCAGGCCAATACCGCAGCCAAACATCAGTGCTCTATGTGTCGCCACTGAAAGCGCTCGGCAACGACATTCAACGCAACCTGCAGGTGCCACTGGCCGGCATCACGGAACTGTTGCCTGAGTTTGGCTTGCCGCCGGTGGACATAAGAGTGGGCGTGCGCACCGGCGATACCCCGCAGACCGAACGTCAGGCCATGCTGAAAAAGCCGCCGCATATTCTGGTGACCACGCCCGAATCGCTCTATCTGCTACTGACCAGCAAGGGCGGCCGGCAAATGCTGCGCACCATCAACACGGTAATTCTTGATGAAATCCACGCCATGCTCGGCGACAAGCGCGGCTCGCATCTGTCGCTGTCGCTGGAGCGTTTGCAGAATCTGGTGCCTCACCCGCTGCAGCGCATCGGCCTGTCGGCCACGCAGAAACCGATTGAGCGGGTGGCGCAGTATCTGGTGGGGATGAATCCGACTTCGGCAAGCCTTCGTCGGGACAAGCCCGACTGTGTG
>CANCGR010000348.1 GCA_947377625.1 Gammaproteobacteria bacterium
TTCATTCCTGACCAGCATCGTGTGGTTGACTACATCGCACCGCAGGATATTTCCAAACAACAAAACAGTTTGCAGCTGAAACAGAAGCAACATCGCCGTGTTGAACGTGAAGCCCCCACGCGCGTCGGTGGTTTGTTGCTGGTGGCAGATGCCAGCGGCAAACAAACCGCTTATCAGGTGCAAGCGCAACCGGCACCAGCGGCCGTGAGTGCTGCGGGTTCGGCGACCGCAGAGGCTGCGGCAGCAACTCCTGCCAGCACGGTATCCATCGCCGGCGCGTTCCTGTTTGCGTTTCTGGGCGGTCTCATTCTCAACCTGATGCCCTGTGTGTTTCCTGTGCTGTCATTGAAGGTGCTGCATCTGGCTTCCACTACCCACATCACCCAGCGTGAACAACGCCTGCATGGCCTCACTTACATGGCCGGTGTAATGGTGTCGTTCCTGGTGTTGGCCGCCGTGTTGCTCGGCCTGAAGGCCAGTGGCACAGCAGCGGGCTGGGGCTTTCATTTGCAGCAGCCATGGTTTGTCGCGTCGCTAGTGTTCCTGTTTTTCGTGATGGGACTTTCGATGTCAGGTGTCGTGGAATTCGGCACTTCGGTGATGGGTGTCGGTTCTGATCTGCAGGAGAAGGAAGGTTATGCTGGCTCGTTCTTCACCGGCGTGCTGGCAAGTGTGGTGGCGAGCCCGTGCACGGCACCGTTTATGGGAGCGGCACTGGGTTTTGCATTTACCCAATCAACGCTGGTGGCGCTGACGGTTTTCCTCTCGCTCGGTTTTGGCATGGCGCTGCCGTTTGTGCTGTTGTCGTTCTTGCCGGCGCTGGCGAAGCTGATGCCACGCCCTGGCCCATGGATGCTGACCTTCCGCCAGGTGCTGGCGTTCCCGCTCTATGCCACGGTGGTGTGGTTGCTGTGGGTGTTGGGTCAACAGACCGACAGCAACGCGATGGCGTTGGTGATCGGCGCGTGTCTGGTGCTGGCCTTTGCGTGCTGGCTCTATCAATACCGGCATAACAGCCGTGGCTGGTGGCGGCACGCCAGTTTGCTGCTGATCTTGTTGTGCGTGGGAACTGCTGGTAGCGCGTTATTTACACCGTTCTTGCAGGCTAGAACCCACGCTGAAACTGCCTCAGAAAACGGTGAAAACTACGAACCTTATACCGCAGCACGCTTGGCTGCGCTGCGCGCGCAAGGCAAACCGGTGTTCGTCAATATGACGGCGGCGTGGTGCATTACCTGTCTTGTCAACGAACGCGTGGCACTCGGTTCTGACGCCTTCGCTGCCGGGTTGAAACAAAAAGGGGTGACATATCTGAAAGGCGACTGGACCAACAACGATCCGGCCATTACCGAAGTGTTGAAACAGTACGAAACCAGCGGTGTGCCGTTGTATCTGATGTTTCCGGCTGACAGTGCCAAACCTGCGGAAGTGCTGCCGCAGATTCTCACTCAAAGCATTGTGCTGGCGGCCCTGGAGCGGATCTGATTCAGATCCGCTCTTTTGAGGTAATTGCCTAGCCTTTGGCCTTGGCGCGTTCAATGGCATCGACAATGAACTTGCGGGCGATATCCGCGCTGCCCCATTCGCCGATCTTCACCCACTTGCCTGGCTCCAGATCCTTGTAGTGCTCGAAGAAATGCGCCACTTGTTGCAGCGTGATTTCCGGCAGATCAGAGTAGTTGAGAATGCCGTCATAGCGTTTGGTGAGATGTGATGAAGGCACTGCGATGACTTTCTCGTCACCGCCGGCATTGTCTTCCATGATCAATACGCCGATGGGGCGTACATTGATCAGGCAGCCTGGCACCAGCGGGCGGGTGTTGCAGATCAGCACGTCGATCGGGTCGCCATCATCCGACAAGGTGTGGGGAATGAAACCGTAATTGCCCGGATAAGCCATCGGTGTGTACAGAAAACGGTCCACCACCAGCGTGCCGGACTCTTTGTCGAGTTCATATTTGATCGGTTGGCCGCCAATCGGGCATTCCACCAGCACGTTGACGTCATAAGGAGGGTTCTTGCCGATCGGAATTGCTTCAATGCGCATGGGGATTTACCTGGTAGTTGGAAACAGTTGGAAGACCTTGAAAGCTTTGCCGCATTTTACCGCCGAATCCCGCACGAGTCGCTGTTGAAACCACTTTTGTTCAGGCCATAATGCCGGATCAAACGAGGGGGCCAACAATGAACATAAAAACAAGCAAACTGCTATGCGCAGCACTGGTACTGTTTCTGCTCAAAGGCGTGCAGGCAGCAGAACCGGCCACATTTACTCTTGTTGTTGAAAAGCCAGATCATGGCAGCCTGAGCTTCACGCCGGCTGTGCCCATGGACGGCAAGGTGGCAGCGGGAACCAGCATCAAAGTGCATGCCACCGCCGAGAAAGGCTATGCGCTTGATTCGCTGTTTACTGCGGTAAAAGGCATGTTTGGCCGTGATTACACTGAGTCGCGCACTGCCGACTTCACCGTAGTCGCCGACAAGGACAAAATCGTCAGCGCATTGTTTCTGCCAGTGCAGCAATTGAGTGGCTGGCATGAGATTCAGGACGTGGTCTACGCCAAGCCCGGCGTTAAAGCCCTCAAATACGATGTGTTCGCGCCAGAAGCAGCCAAAGGCTTGCCCATGGTGGTGATCATTCACGGCGGCGGCTGGCGCAGCAACACCGAAGACATCATGCGCGGCATGGCACGTGAAATTGTGCGGGGTTCGCGTTATGTGGCGGTGAGTATCGACTATCGATGGCTGTCTACCGGCGACGGTGACAGCAAAGGCAACTCGATGGCTGATCTGATCGATGACGTCTTTGGTGCACTGGCTCACATTCAGGAACATGCAGTCGAATACGGTGGCGACCCACAGAGCATCGCGGTTACCGGTGACAGTGCCGGCGGGCATTTGGCGGCAGTCACCGGCACCATGGTCGACAAGATCGGCAGTGGCGGCTTTGGCAAGCAAAAAGACGTGTTTGAATTTATGCCGAGCTACCTGCCCAAGGGCAAAACCGCAGAACAAGTGCGCAGCAGTTTGACTAGCGCCATCCGCGTGGTCGCACCAAGCTATGGCATCTTCGCCGCTGCCTCCGCGAGCGAGCGGGTCGGCTTGCAAAGTGGCGCTGATCCAGCGGTTGCTGATGCCAGCTGGGACGCAGCGATAGCGCCGCAGTCGCATGTGCCCGCAGCAGCGCAGCACAAGATTCCGCATTATCTGATTCGCGGTTCGATTGATCCGCTGATCTCGGCCAAGATGGTGCAGGACTATGCAACAGCACTGAAAGCGCAAGGCCAGAACGTCAAGCAAGTGGAAGTCGATGGTGCCTCGCACGCCTTCTACGATTGGAAACCCGATCAGCAAACGCGCGATACCTTTGCCAAATATTGCGTGCCCTATGTGCACGACATGCTTAGCTTCTTTGATGGCGTGTTTTATCCGGGTCATTGATGAATACCGTAGTGGGCGCTGCCGACAGCAATAACAACCTGGGTCGACATGCAGCACTGTTGTCGTTGTTGCTATTGTTGGTAGTGGGCGTCTACTGGAGCGGCTTGCGCAGTGCTTTCCTGTTTGATGATTTTTTGAATCTGGATGCGCTGGTCAATGTAAGCGGCGGTATTTTTGACGGCAATTTGTGGGATTTCGTCGCCGGTGGCACCGCCGGGCCACTGGGGCGTCCGCTCTCACTGCTGAGTTTTGCATTGCAGGCGTCGTCCTGGCCGGATGATCCGTTTGCGTTCAAATTGGTGAACCTGCTTATTCATCTGGTTAACACGGCACTGGTCTATGCGCTGTGCGTGCAGTTTGCCCGCATACAAAAGCTGGCTCAGCAAGACCTGCTGGTGGTTGCCGGTTTTTGCACCGCCATCTGGGCTTTGCATCCGCTGCATGTCACTGCCGTGTTGTATGCGATTCAGCGCATGACGCTGCTGTGCAGCACCTTCATGCTGACCGGCTTGCTGTGCTACTTGCATTGTCGCCAGCAAATTACTGCGACAACCACATGGAAGCAGTTGCTGCCACTTACCACTGGTTTGGGCAGTGCGGCTGTGCTGGCGTTGCTGGCCAAGGAAAATGCGGCCGCGTTATTACTCTATGTAATGGCGCTGGAATATACGATTTTTGCTGCCAGCCCGGTAAATGCCGTGTTCAAGCGCTGGCGTGCATTGGTGCTGTGG
>CANCGR010000349.1 GCA_947377625.1 Gammaproteobacteria bacterium
GTGGCGATCATCGTGGTCTACATCATCCTTGGCATTTTGTATGAGAGCTTCATCCATCCGCTGACGATTTTGTCAGGTCTGCCATCGGCCGCGCTGGGCGCATTGCTGACGCTGTATCTGGTGGGGCTGCCGCTGACGATCTATGCGTTCGTCGGCATGATCATGCTGGTGGGCATCGTCAAGAAGAACGCGATCATGATGATCGACTTCGCCTTGCAGCGAGAGGCCACTGGCATCTCGTCGCAGCAGGCGATCTACGAAGCGGCCATCGTGCGTTTCCGCCCAATCATGATGACCACGATGTGCGCACTGATGGGCACCTTGCCGATTGCACTGGGCAGCGGCATGGGCGCCGATTCACGGCGCCCGCTCGGGTTGTGCGTGGTGGGCGGCTTGCTGTTTTCGCAATTGCTGACGCTCTATATCACGCCAGTGCTGTACACCTATCTCGACACGCTGCAGTCGCGGCTGAAGATATTCCGTGGGCATGAAGAGCAGGGCAGTGTGGTGACGCGCTGAGTTGCCAGGGATAGCTCCTGCCTATTTCTTCGGCACAAACGCCAACAAGCGCCGTGGATTGTCGACCATGATGCGATGCAGCACTTCGTCAGTGGCACCGGCGGCCTTCACCTTCGGCACGAATACTGTCATGGTCTTGTCATAACCGCTGGAAGCATCAGCCGAGAACAGCAAGTTGTCGGCGAAGCCTGCCTCAATCAACGCCATCACCATTGGCACCACTTGCGCATCACCGCCGCCGCCCTGGCGGTCGAAGCCGATAAAGGCGCCGCGTCTACAGAGAGTTTTGTGCACATACACATTGGCGTCCACCAGATTGCCGAGGTGGCCGATGACGACACGGTTCGGTTTCACGCCGGCGTCTTCGAGAATGTCGAGCTGCTCGATGGCGGCTTTGCCGGGAATGCCGGTGTGGGTAATGATCGGCAGGTTGGTGGCCATGTGGGCGCGGCCCACGGCGCGGAATACCTTGCGTTCGTCTTTGGTCATTTCATCCCACGAGCCGATCTCGCCCAGCGCGCCGGTGGGGTTGGCGGCTACTTGATCGAGCAAGGCCTGCACGATCATATCTTCGCTCATGGTGGCAATCATTTCCGGGTAGTACGGCTGCGAGTAGAAGCCGGCGCACGCGACGATGGGCATGCCTGATTGCATGGCTACGCGGCGTGCAAACTCAACATCACGTCCCATGTCTGCATGTCCTGCATCCACGAGACAGGTGACGCCAGCGGCTTTGGCTTTGTTGATGTCGGCCACCATCGCGTCGAGATCACGCGTTGGCGCCGGAGCTGCTGGGCGAGGGGGTGCTGCTGCAGCGGCAGGTGCGGCGTTGCCAGCCGGGCGTATGCCATTAGCCGCTTGCACTGCAGCTGAAGCCGCGCGGAACTTGTCCATGAAATCCGGTGCCAGCGACAAGTGCTCATGAAACAGCGTGGCGCCGATGGCGAGCTCTTCGGGCGCGTAGTCCTTGAGCAGGGTTCTGATGATGGCGCCTTTGGGAAATGCAGGCGGCTGCGCGAAAGAGGGAAGGGCAAAGGCAGCAGCACTGGTGCCCAGCAGTTTCAGAAGTTTGCGGCGGGTTGTGATGAGCATGGCGTTGTTCCCTTCAATGGATGTCCAGCGAGTGGAGACCGTGGTTGACACGCTTTTGTTACTGGTTCATTGCGAATGAGTATAACCAACTACCAGCAGCAGCAGCGCAAACAAACCCATGGCGGCGTGCAGTGTGACCACGATCATCGGTGGTGGCGTGCGATATTCACGTTTGCCCACGCGCAGCGCCAGCAGCACCGCACCGCCCAGCAGCGCCAGCACAAACAGCAAGGCTGCGAGGTTGTACAACTTTTGCGTGGGGGCGCCGGCTATGTGCCATATCAGCAGACCCAAGCCCAGCAACGCGGAACCGGCATGCGCGGCCGCGAGCAGCAACGAGCCGCGCCGATAGCGTAAACCAAGCACCACGAGTGTCAGCCCCAGCGCTATCGCCAGAACATACGATGCTATTGCTGCGAGAATCATGGGGTTTTCCTGAAAGTGGTGGAGGCTGGCGTTACTTTATGAAAGCAAGCGAGTCAAAAAATCCGGGTGCAATTGCCAACCTAAAAGTCCGGCCAGCCCCATCACCACGCCGAGCACCGTTGGCACCAGCGCGACCCAATACAACCATTTCTTGTGAGTCAGTGCTGTCAGCGCCAGCAGTGAAATTGCCAGCGCCACCAAGGTGTCTGACAGATCGAATTGATCATCGCGATAGTTGAGTGAGTCATAGGCCTGCTGGTCTTGCTCGGCTTGTTTGCCCAGCTCTTCTTTTTTCTGGCTTTGGTCAGCAACCAATCGCTCATAGGTGAGCATCGCCTCCTGGTATTGCACGCGATCTTCAGCGGGCAGCCGTGACTGTGCCAGCGAGAGTTGCGTGAGCGTAGCCTTTGCAATTTCCTCGCGAATATTGCGCGCCTGAAAGTATGACCAGTGATCGAGCTTGTCGGCCTGCGCCTGTTGCATGGCCTGCACGATGTTGTCGTCTTTCACCTTGCACACACCAAGAAATGTGGCGAGCAGCGCGACGGTGATGGCGACCCATGTGCTCAAACGGCTTGCTGCCGAGTGGTGGTCGCTGCCTTCGGTGGCGGCGTTAACGGATTCCATAGGGTCAAAGTCCATGGTGCTGTTCCTCAATGGTTATGTGGTAGTGATCGACGCGAGCTATTTCGCAGTGGGCGTCACCGCTGGCACAAGTCAATCACTACGCCCTGGCTAGTTCGATTCTGCCACGAATGGGAATTGCTCAAGGCGTTTTCCTCGTAACAAATATGAGCCGCTTATTTATTCGCGTTATAAAGCCCGTTGGCAATTTTGGACGCCATCAGGGCTTGTCGGTTGAGTTTGCGCCCGTCGACAACAAAGGTGCCATCGCCAACCGCGTGCAAGGTGCGCTGTTCCTTGCGCGCGGTGTCAAAGTACGCCGCCACGCCCTGCAGCACGACAATATTGTGTTTTTTGATAATGTCGACCACCGTGCACTCGATGTTGGCCAGACACTGTTTGATCAGCGGCGCTTTCACCTGCTTGCCAGGCAGTGGTGTCAGCTTGAATTTGGCAAACTTGTCGGTGTCCATGCCTGAACACATGCCGATGCCAATGACGGTGTCCAGCATGTCCACGGTGGGAATTGCGATTACGCACTCGCCGGTTTTGCGCAGCGCAGCAAAGGAATGATTCCAGCTGCCGGTAGTGATCGCGAATGACGGTGTGAAATCCATGACCATCGTCCATGAGATAGTCATGACGTTGTGGGTTGTTGCGTCACCGGTAGTCACCAGCACTACTGGGCCCGGTTCCAACAAGGTAAAGGCTTTGTGGAGTGGCATGGGTTTCATGTGAGTGCTTCAGGTGTTGAGCTCGCCAATTTTCGGGGAGTGGTTTCAATCACTCTAACATTCCGCGTCAACCTATGTTTTGGCTCTATTCGGGCATTGCTTCGCAAGGAGTCAATTCGGCAACCAGCGTTTCCGGCGCAATGTCTTGCTCGTTTGGCCAGGTAAGGGCGCCCAATACGATGCCGACTTGTTTGAAATAGTTCTCGCTGCGAAGTTCGCGAAAGATGCCTCGATCCAGATACGGCTTTACATCAAAGATGCCGCGCCGACCATCTTCGATCTCTACATAAAGCAGATAGTCCGGCAGAGGCTTGACGGTAAGGACATCCCAATACATCGCATACCTCACAAGGGGGCTATTTTGTATGGCTTCTCGCCAGTGATGGCCAGTTGCCAATCGGCCATCAGCTCATCACGACGAAGTCTGTTATTCCGGTGAAAATTCCAACTCTGTACTAAGTTGATAATGAATACCCAGAGGTCGGCGACAGTGTAATGCACGGTTTGCCGTTTCTTCAATTGACAGCATGTAATCGAACGGATACATTTTACAGTGCATACGATCAAGCGTACGCCGGAATTCGATGTCTGGCTGGCCGGTCTCAAGGATGAAAAAACCCGCGTACGGCTGGTGGCACGTTTGCGCAAAGCCCAACTTGGCAATCTTGGCGACATAAAACCGATTGGGGCTGGCGTCTATGAAATGCGTGAGCACTTTGGGCCTGGCTGGCGCATGTACTATCTGAAAGTGGATGCGCTG
>CANCGR010000350.1 GCA_947377625.1 Gammaproteobacteria bacterium
CTTGGCCCCATCGGCCCGCACAATAATTCACTGATCGATCACCAACAGTTCCAGTGCTTGCCCACCATTCATGAGGACGGCGTTACTGCCGAACAACGTTGCACCGCGTTTGTGATCAGCTCGGGTGGTTGGGGTCATGTTACTTATGAAGATGACTACGTGAAGGAAGACGGTGTGTGGAAGTTCAAGAAACTGCATGCACCCTTCAACATGTATTCGAACTACAAGGAAGGCTGGATCGACCACGTCACTATCAACACCTTCCCCGAAAAGTTCAAACCGTGGCCGGATCTGCCGCCAACGGTGATGTACCTCATGTACCCAAGCTATTACGCTGAACCGTTCCACTACCCGAACCCGGTGACAGGCAAGGCAATGCCAACGCCAAGTCCGCGTGCGGGTGGTGAGGCGTTTGGCAGATAAGCGCAGCCGCAGACGCAAAAATGAAGCGGCCCTCAGTTGAGGGCCTTTTTTTGCGCGAATAATGGAAAAATCAGCTATCCAGAAAGTCGCGCAGTTTTCTGGCCAGCTCAGCGCTGTGATACGGCTTTTGCAACAGCACGATGCCGGTATCAATCAGCTCGCTTTCCGGCAGCAGGTTTTCCGTATAACCGGAAGTAAACATGATTTTCAGATGCGGGCGCACAGCCTTGGTTGCTTTGGCCAGTTGCGGGCCGCTCAAGCCGCCGGGCATGATCACATCGGTAAAGACCAGATCCAGATCATTTCTTTGTTTGATAATTTCCAGCGCACTGGCGCCGTTGCCCGCGCAGACCACCGTATAGCCAAGTGCTTTTAGCTGCAGCTGCACAAAGTCGCGCACCAGCGCATCATCTTCCACGACCAGAATGGTTTCAGTGCCTCTGGCAGGTTGAACACTGCTCTTTGGCAGGGCCGGCGAGTTGAGCTCGCCCGACTCGAAGGCGGGCAAACAAATTTTAATGGTGGTGCCACTGCCCAATTCAGAACCAACAATGATGTGACCGTTGGATTGCTGAATAAATCCGAACACGCTGCTCAGTCCAAGCCCGGTGCCCTTGCCAAGTGCTTTGGTAGTAAAGAAGGGTTCAAAGATTTTTTCAATGACATCCGGCGCGATGCCAGTGCCGCTGTCAGAAATTGCCAGCACTACGTAAGCACCGGGTTCCAGTTGTGCCGTGCGGGTCGACAACGGACTTTCCAGCAACATGTTGGATGTTTCCACAGTCAAGGTGCCACCTTCGGGCATGGCATCCCTGGAATTCAGGCAAAGATTCAGAATCGCATCTTCGAGTTGGCTCGCATCAACATTCACAAACTGCAAATCCTTATCCATCAGAATGCGAATCTCGATGGCTTCGCCGAGTGCGGGCTTCAGCAGGCCCTCCATTTTATCAACCAGCAGGTTGATGTTGACCCGCTGCGGGTGCAAAGCCTGGCGTCTGGCAAAAGACAGCAAGCGATGGGTCAGATCGGCACCGCGTTGTGCAGCATTGGCGATGGCATCTGTTACTGACTGCAACTGCGGTTCATCCGGCAACATGCTTTTGAGCAAGTCAACGTTGCCAAGAATTACCGTGAGCAGATTGTTGAAATCATGGGCGACACCGCCGGTAAGTTTGCCGATGGAATCCATACGTTTGGTTTGCAGCAATTGCTCTTCCAATGCCACTTTTTCAGTGATGTTCTTGATGCCACCAATCAGTCGCCGCACTTTGCCGTCGGCGTGCTTGAGAGAAAAGCCGCGCTCTTCCACGTAGATATATTGGCCGTTCTGGTGGCGCACCCGATAGCGTTGTTCCCAGGCATTCTCAGCACCCAACTCAACCAGCTGGAACTTGTGCAAGAGTTGCTTGGCGTCATCCGGGTGAATGCGGTTCGCCCAAAAATCATGGCCTTTGACATTGAGTTTTTCACCAAGCCCCAGCAGTTTCTCGATGCCTTCACTCCACCACACTTGCTGGTCGTCCAGATTCCAGTCCCAGGCTGCGTCAAGCGTGGCCTGCGTTACATATTTCAGCCGTTGCTCGGATTCCGAGATTTCATGTTCCAGTTTCCGCTGCACGGTGGTGCTATGAAAGTACACTGCCAATCCTTCACTGGTGGGATAGGCGGTCAAGTCAATCCAGTCGTTGAGATACTTGGAATAATATTCCGTGTGGTAAACCTTGTTGGTCAGCATGGCTTGATGAAAGCCTTCATAAAGCGGCGTATCTACCAAGGTGGGGGAGCGCTCCCAAATGATTTTCCCCAAGCCTTCTTCTTTTTTGAAACGCATTATGCGTTCGGCCTCGGTATTCATGTAAACCGTGCGCCATTCATGGTCGAGCAGATAAAACGCATCGGTCATACTTTCCAGAGAGGTCACCAGGCGCGTTGACAACTGCAGGCGCAGCTCACGTTCACCTTGCTGTTTGGTGATGTCCTGTATCGCGCCAGAGAGGCGAATCATGCTGCCTTCCTGGTCATATTCTGGCTCGGCTGCAATACACATCCAGCGCGCATTGCCTTCAAAGGTATGGAAGGGCAATTCGAGTTCAAACGGTTTGCCGGTTTGCTTGCATTCGTTGACAGCCAGCAACAGCACTTCTGCATCTCGCGCGGCAAACAGTGTGCACAAGTCTTCGATCTTCAAGGGCGGGCCGGCGTATTCAAGTAACTCAAACAAATCCTGCGACCAGTAAATTTCCTTGCTGCTGTCGAGAAATTCTACCCAGCCGCCGATGCGGGCAATGCCGCTGCCAAGGCGCAACAGCGCTATGTTGTTCTTCAGGTTTTCTTCATCGATTTTTTGCGCGTTGATGTCTTCAAAGAACGCAAACAGCCCGGTGGTCAAGCCGTCGCGGTTCTTGATGTTTGAACCGGTGACCCGCAGCCAGACGGTCTTGCCGTTCTTGTTGATGTAACGCCGCTCAAAAGAGAAGCGTTTCTTTTGCGAAGTTTGTTTGAGTGCTGCTCTTGCCGCCAGCCCGGTCGGCACATCTTGCGGGTGCCAAACATCAATCACACGCATTTGCAGCAGCTCGCTTCTGGTATAACCCAACATGCGGGCATAGGCATCATTGACGGCGATGTAGTTGCCGTCCAGATCCACCTTGGCAAAGCCCATGGCAAGCGAGCTGAAGAAAGGCAAAATGCGCAAATCGTCGACAAGGTTTTCATCGACATAGTCGCCGGGCAAATCTTCTTCATCAGCGCTCAAGCCATGACCGGTTTCATGAATTACCGAAATCACGTAGTGGTTGCCAGCATGGTCTTTGGTGAGCGAATGCAGCCAGCGGCATGCAAGCCGACTGCCATTGGGGTGAAGAGTGCCGGGGCACAGTGCACCTGCGCTGGTGGAGCCGGCCAACACTTGCTTGATAGTGGCGGCGATCGCTGTTTGGTCAGCGGGGACGAAGCAAGGGCATTCAACAACGGTCTTGCCAACCAGATCTTCAGCCAGCCAGCCCAGCAACCTTTCGGCGGCGCGACTGCAAAAGATTATCTGGCCACCCGCATTCCACACGACGGAAGCCAGTGGCAGATCAACAAGCAGATGCTCCAGCGACGCCAAGGTTGGAGTGAATGAGCTTTGTATACCCAGGTTAACAGAATGCATAACCGTTGCTTTTCCATGATCTCGATGACTGTTGTCGACATCCAATAGAAAATTGACTGGGAGCTGCTTTTTTAAGAATTTAAGTTCTTATTTTTTGCAATTTTCGAACTGCTTCCTGATTCAAGGCTAGTCCCAATCCGATTTCGAGTCTACCGAATAAGGCGCCTATTCTGGCAAAGCAAAAGTAAATAATGCAGAACCTGCAGCAATCGCAATGTATTGCTTGCCGTTGACTGCATAGCTCATCGGGCCGGCGTTGACCTGGCCACCGAGTGCAGCCTTCCACAACAATTTGCCGGTTCTGGCATCAAGCGCCACGAAGTAACCATCTTTGCCACCACCGAACACCACATCACCAGCGGTGGAGAGCGTGCCGCCCCACGTAATATTGCCCAACGCATATTCCCACACCTGATTCAGCGTGGCCGGGTCGTAGGCGCGAATCACACCGCGCGCTTCATCATCGTTGTTGAAGAAAGGTTCCAGTGCTGCATCGCTCATCGTGGTCTGGCGCGTGTTGATGCCGACTGATTGTGGAAACTGCCCTTCAATCGCCACGATGCCCGAGTG
>CANCGR010000351.1 GCA_947377625.1 Gammaproteobacteria bacterium
CATTGGGAAGGCGATGCACTGGTGGTGGAAACCATCGGCATTCGCGACGACGGTTGGTTGGATGTCTATGGCAGCCCCTTGAGCGACAAGGCGCGCATGACCGAGCGTTTTCAACGGCCGCAATACGGCAAGATGACGGTGGATGTAACCATCGACGACCCAGTGAATTACAGCAAGCCATTCACTGTGCGCATCGAACACGGCGTCATGCTCAACAGCGAGCTGATCGAATTCATTTGCCAGGAAAACGAACAAAGCTCGCTGTATTTCGACAAAAAATAACAAGAGGGGGAATCATGCAACGCAAGAGTCACTTGATCGCAGTCGCAGCGCTGCTGCTGGGCAATTCCGCCGGCACTTTTGCGCACCATTCGTTTTCTGCGGAGTTTGATCGCGCTCAGCCAGTTGAAATCAGCGGCAGCGTCACCAGCGTAGAGTGGACCAACCCGCACGCACGCATCCATGTTGATGTGGTGAATGACAAGGGTGAAACCGAGCACTGGAACTTCGAGATGGGCACGCCGAATATCCTGATGCGCAATGGCTGGAAGCGCGATAGCCTGAAAGCCGGCGACAAAATCAAAGTCACCGGTTGGCGCGCACGCAATGCTGCAACTGTTGCCAATGCCGGTGGTGTGTTCCTGCCCGATGGCACCAAGCTCTTCACTGACTCTTCGGTGCGCAATGCGGCAGCGCAGTGAGTGCTATTCTGATTCGTGCATGTAGCTGCACCTGCCGTTAGTCCTCTGAGTAGAAAAACCGATCAAGAGAAAAAACAATTTTGTAATTGCGATGAGAAAAATAACAATGCCGCCAAGACAACATTCCACGCTTTTTGCAATCACGCTGCTAACCTTGAGTCTGCTCGCGCCTGCAATCAGTCACGCACAGAACGCGTCGACGCAGAGTCAATCCTCACTCAAGGGCGCCATCATCGGCACCGGTGCTTATACCGGCTTCGTTGAAAACATGGATCGCTCACTGGCCTTCTACCATGACGTGTTCGGCATGGAAGTGCCGCCTTTGCCGGAATCAGGCGCGCGCAACTACAACCGCAATAATCCCCAGCTTTATGCGATGTTTGATATCCCTAATGCGAAGGAGCGGCATGAGTCTGCCAGTGTGCGCGGCACCAATGTCAGAGTGGAAATCATGGAAGTGCAGAATGTGCCTTTTCAAACCTTGCAGCTGCGGATGCAAGACCCAGGTGCAGTAACGCTGGTCTTTATTGTGCGCAACGTTGACGCGTTGTTGGCGCGCGCCAAAGCGGCTAACGCAGCTATCGTGACGCCAGGCGGCATGCCTGTGCTGCTGGCTGACGGCGCTCGCTCGGTAATGATTCGTGATATCGATGGCCGCTTTATCGAGCTGCGGCAGCCCATGCAATTTGCAGCTGACGCCGCCGCCACAGGTGTCGTTGATATGCGGCTTTCCGTTGCCGTGGCTGATCTTGCGCGCACTACGCAGTTGTATCGCGATGTGCTCGGCTTCATCGTAGCAGCAGAAACGGCAGCAAACACCGATGCACAGTTGCGTGCATTAACCGGGCTTGCTACCGCGAAGGTGCAACGCAACAAAGTGCAGGCCCCCGGTTCCAGTCTGTGGATTGAGTTTGTGGAGTATCAAGGTGTCGAACGTCAATCAGTGCCCATGCACATTCAAGACCGTGGTGCCGCCCGCCTGCAACTGCGCGCTGAAAATATCGATGCCATGGTGGCGGTGCTGAAGAATGCGGGGTTGAAAGTAGTATCCGAGGGCGGAGTTGCGGTGCCAATCCCGCCTAATTTCAAAGGCGCATTGGTCGCCGACCCCAACAATTTTTTCCTCACGCTGTTTGCGCCTTGTGTGGATTGTGGAGCTGCATTTCCCGCTGCTGGGGCGAAGTGACGTTTGTTGTCCTGTATTGATTCACCGCACCGGGCATTTCAGCTCACGGCGCACTTGGCTTTCGTACCCGCACCGGTTTATCGTGCGCGGCAGAAAGTAGTCATTGGGTTAGCAAGGTGTTTTTCATGGAGATGCATCCACAGGACGATCCGCAACAGGGCGAGCAGACCCTGACGGTCGAGAGGATTCTTGAATCTATCATTCGCCTGCAGTCTTGCTACATCGACGACCAACAACCGCAGTTCACCTCCAGCCAGCTGTTGCAGGAATTCGTAACGCTGACTGGTAGCGCGTCCGGCTTCATCGACGAAGTGCCGGCTTCTGGTGACATCAAACAGCTGGCGACCCGGGCCCTCATCAACAGCATTCACATCAGCCGCTCGCACCAGCAGGCTGAGCGTGAGTTGAAGGAGAGCAAGGAGCGGTTCGAGATTCTGGTCAACGGCATCAACGACGCCATCTGGGATTCTGATCTGCCGTCTGGCCGGCATTATGTTTCCTCGCGCTGGAAGGAGATGCTTGGTTATCAGGATCACGAGCTGGAATTCTCGATAGAAGAATGGGAGGCGCGGTTACATCCGCAAGAGCGCGACGAAGTGCTTGCCTGGTGGAGCGGCGTGCTCGGTGGTGCAGACACCGCCTTCAAGCGTAAATTCCAGCTGCGGCACCGCGATGGCAGTTATCGCCATATCTACTGCCGTGGCATTCTGGTGCGTGACCACAGCGGTGCAGTGATCCGCGTGGCCGGCATGAACAGCGATGTCTCAGTTCGTATTCAGTACGAAGCCGACCACAAGAAGTTGCAACACCAGCTCTATCAGGCGCAGAAGATGGAATTGGTGGGCAAGCTGGCCGGCGGCATCGCGCACGACTACAACAACTTGCTGAACCTGATCATGACGCAAGCCGATCTGGCCTTGCGTGCACTGGGCCATGACAGCCCTCAGGCCGAGCCGCTTATCGAGATCCGCAAAGCCGTGGAGCGTTCCGCTGCCTTGACCCGGCGTCTGCTGGGCTTTGCCAAGGGCCAGCCCTTGTTGCCGGTGGAACTGAACGTCAACGACGCCATCCGTGATCTGCTCACGCTGCTGCAGCGTCTGATCGGCGACAACGTCCGGCTCGACTGGCACCTGGAATCTGAATTGGTGCCAGTGTGGATGGATCGCACAGAATTCGACCAGATCATGACCAACTTGTGCGTCAACGCCAGCGACACCATCGGTGCCAAGGGCGTCATCAGCATCAAGAGCCGCAACGTGGTGCTCGACGATATGTTCCAGCCGCGCAATGTGCGCGCTTCAGAGTGCGAATTCGTGCTGATTTCTGTGAGCGACAACAGCAAGGCCATGGAGCAAGGGTTGATTCCGCGCCTGCTGGAATCGTTCTTCGGCAGCAAGCCGGAAGTGCAGGGCAACGGGCTGGGGCTCGCCACCGTCTATGGCATCGTCAAACAGCACGAGGGTTTTATCGAAGTGAACAGCGACGATGGCCGCGGCACTACCTTCGAAATTTATCTGCCGCGCTACCGCAACAGTGAGCCGGTGGTGCGGCAGTCGCACCTGAAGCTGGTGCGCAACGAATAAAGCGGTGTAACCGAACTGCCAAGTGAAATTCCTGCAGGCACAGACAACAAAAACATTTAGGATGCGGCTTACCCGTAATCACGCGGGTGTCAGCACCGTCTTATTACAACCGTCAATTTCCCACAGGTAACAGCCTCATGGCACTTGGTAACGGGGCTTCTGCCAACAAGATCAACGACCCTTTGATTACAGGGCTCAAGCCACCGGGCCCTGGCGCAGCGCCAGACAAGGTTGCCAGCGGCAACGCACTTTTTTCCAGCTCCGTGCTGAAGGATCTGCAACAACTCAGCCGCGGATTTTTGTCGACGACCCATGGCAAGGCGATTGCCTATTTGTTTGGTGCCATCCTGCTGGTCATCGTTGGTGTCATGTTCGGGCAGGTCTGGCTCAATCGCTGGAACGGCGCGTTCTTTGACGCCATCCAGCAGCGCGACATCGCTGCCATTCAGCATGAGCTGGTCATATTCCTTGGCATTGTCGCCTTCCTGCTGGTACTGGTGGTTTGCCAGACATGGTTGCTGGAAACCATCAAATTACGCGGGCGCGAATGGCTCACGCACCATTTGTTCGATGCCTGGCTGACCAACGGGCGCCCGTTTCGCCTCGAAGCCACCAGCGACATCGGTGCCAATCCCGATCAGCGCATGCAGGAGGACGCCCGTCACC
>CANCGR010000352.1 GCA_947377625.1 Gammaproteobacteria bacterium
GATGAACTGATAGGCCTGAAACAACTCGACAAGGTAGTCGACATCGACCAAAGCCCCATCGGCCGCACACCGCGCTCCAATCCGGCCACCTATACCGGCATCTTTACCCCGATCCGCGATATTTATGCCGGCACGCAAGAGGCTCGCACGCGCGGCTATCAGCCCGGCCGGTTCAGTTTCAACGTCAAAGGCGGCCGCTGTGAAGCGTGCCAAGGTGATGGCGTGGTCAAAGTGGAGATGCACTTCCTGCCCGACGTCTATGTGACTTGCGACGTATGTAAAGGCAAGCGCTACAACCGCGAAACCCTGGAAGTGAAATATAAGGGTAAAAACATCAACGAAGTACTCGACATGACAATCGAGGATGCCCGCGAATTTTTTGATGCGGTGCCTGCCATTGCACGCAAGTTGCAAACGCTGATTGATGTTGGGCTTACTTATATCAAGCTCGGGCAATCAGCCACGACCTTGTCGGGGGGCGAGGCGCAACGCGTCAAGCTCGCACGCGAATTATCCAAACGTGACACCGGCCAAACTCTTTATATTCTGGATGAACCCACCACCGGCCTGCACTTCCATGACATCAAACAGTTGTTGGGCGTGCTGCATAAGTTGCGTAATGAAGGGAATACCATTGTGGTGATTGAACACAACCTTGATGTCATCAAAACGGCAGACTGGATTGTGGATCTGGGCCCTGAAGGCGGCGATGGAGGAGGCGAGATCATTGCCACTGGCACGCCCGAGCAAATTGCCAACATGAAGCATTCCCATACCGGGCATTATCTGAAAAAAGTCATGCGCTAAGCTTTGCCTTGCATGAGCTGTGACTGCGTTCTGAGCGCGCCAGGATTAAAAAGTAGTTGAGTAACTAAGCAAGCGCTTGGCGCTTAGCTCATTGCCACTTTTCACTTCTCCCACTCCTATGAATGCGGAGTCGAAGTACACTCGCTTGATGCCGTCCTCTACTGGAGCGGCGAGCAGCACGAGCTGGCCTTGTTGCAAACGTCGTGTCTCCACCTGATTCAACTGCAAGGCCGGCAAATGCTGCAGCGGCAGATCAATGGGCAACAACACATTGGGTGGCAAGCCCTCGCCAGCAATTACTGCCGATTCCAGTTCTTCAAGTGTAAGGCTGTTTTCCAGTGAAAACGGACCCGCTTCTTCACGTTGCAGAAAACTAAGGTGTGCGCCCGTACCAAGCTTCTCACCAATATCTTCGGCGAGCGTGCGGATATAACTACCTTTGCTGCAACGAACGCGTAACTCCAACTCCGGTCGCTCCCAACGCAACAACTCCAGTGCATGAATCTGGATATCACGAAATTTGGGAATGATTTCCTTGCCGGCCCTGGCCAGTTTGTAGAGCGGTACGCCGTTCTGCTTCAGTGCCGAGTAAATCGACGGCTGTTGTGTAATCGTGCCTTTGAACTCTTCCAGCACCGCAAGAATCTGCTCCGGCGAAAATTCCGGCACTTCTTTGGTGGCTACTACGGCACCGTCCCGGTCACCCGATACAGTTTTGACACCCAGTTGCACCACCGTGCGATAGGTCTTGTCGGAATCCAGCAGGTATTGCGCCACTTTGGTGGCTTCGCCGAAACACAGCGGCAATACACCACAAGCCAGAGGATCGAGACTGCCGGTATGCCCGGCCTTGTCAGCGTTCAGCAGGCGCTTGGCTATTTGCAGACATTTGTTGGAGGAGATCCCGGCCGGCTTGTTGACGACCAATACGCCGTTCACCGAGAATTTTGAAGTCATTGGAAACGTAACCTGAATTCAATGCCGGGCCGAGAGCTCGGCGGCGGCTCATTTTTCGAAATGACTGTCAGCTTCCAACGCCTGATCGATCAAGGACGACAGATGTCGGCCGTTTTCGACTGATGCATCGTAGTGGAATTTGAGTTTGGGAGTAGTGCGCAATTGCAGTTGTTTGGCCAGGAAGCTGCGCAGCAAGCCGCTGGCTTTGTCCAATACTGCCACTGCTGCCTTGGGTTCTGCGTTCAGCACAGTGACATAGACGTCAGCATGGGCCAGATCGCGACTCACTTCCACACCGGTAACCGACACCATGCCCAGACGCGGATCGCGCAACTCGGTCTGGATCAAGCGCGCCAGATCCTGTTTGATCACATCTCCGATTCTGTCGATACGGTTGGAAACTTTACGCATGGGAAGTACAACCTGCGGCCGAGCCGGATCTGAATCCGGCTACATAACCGACATTATTAGAGAGTTCGGGCAATGTTGGTACGGCTATAGACTTCGATCTTGTCGCCTACGCGTACATCGGTATAGTTTTTCACGCCTATGCCGCATTCCATGCCATTACGCACTTCGGCTGCTTCGTCCTTGAATCGACGCAAGGATTCCAACTCGCCTTCGTAGATCACTACGTTGTCACGCAGCACACGAATCGGTTTGTTGCGGTACACGGTACCCTCAACCACCATCGAGCCGGCAATGGCGCCATATTTGGGTGAATTGAAGATATCCCTGACTTCAGCAACTCCAAGAATTTCTTCCCTGATTTCCGGCGACAGCATGCCGCCCAGCACTGCCTTTATGTCATCGATCAGATTGTAAATGATGCTGTAATAACGCAACTGCAAAGAGGCTGATTCGATAAGGTTCTTGGCGGCTTTGTCGGCACGCACGTTGAATCCGATGATGGTGGCCTTGGAGGTCTCCGCCAGCTGCACGTCGGTTTCAGAAATACCACCGACACCGTAACCCACCACGTTGACCGATACTTCTTCGTTGCCGATGCCGGCCAAGGTCGACATGATCGCTTCCAATGAACCGCGCACGTCTGCCTTGAGCACTACATTGAGAATCTTTTTGTTGCTCATGCCCATAGTGGCAAACATGGACTCGGTTTTGGCAGCCTGTTGTTTGGCCAACTGAATTTCCCTGAAGCGATGCAGGCGGAATTCAGCCACTTCACGGGCCTTCTTCTCGCTTTCCACTACCAGGAATTCATCGCCAGCTTCGGGAGCACCATTCAAACCGAGAATCTCGACAGGAATTGACGGGCCGGCCTGACTGATCTGCTTGCCATTTTCATCAAGCATGGCTCTGACGCGGCCGTATTCGTGGCCGACCAGTACGATGTCTGACAATTTCAAGGTTCCACTCTGCACCAAGACGGTGGCAACCGAACCCCTGCCTTTATCAAGGCTGGATTCGATCACTACGCCTTTGGCCGGGCAGTCGATGATGGCTGTCAATTCCAGCAATTCGGCTTGCAGCAATACTGCTTCGAGCAATTCATCAATGCCTTTGCCGGTATGGGCGGACACTTCGATAAACTGGGTATCACCGCCCCAAGAATCGGGCAGTACGCCTTTGTTGGCAAGTTCGTGTTTTACGCGTTCAGGATCGGCCGATTCTTTATCGATTTTGTTGATAGCAACGACAATCGGAACATTGGCGGCCTTCGCATGCTGAATGGCTTCTTCGGTCTGCGGCATCACGCCGTCATCGGCCGCCACCACCAAAATCACAATGTCAGTAGCTTTGGCACCACGTGAACGCATCGCGCTGAAGGCAGCGTGGCCAGGGGTATCAAGGAAACTGACCATGCCACGCGGAGTCTCCACGTGATAGGCACCGATGTGCTGGGTAATACCGCCGGCTTCGCCAGCAGCAACCGAGGATTTGCGGATGCGATCGAGCAAGGAAGTCTTGCCATGATCTACATGACCCATCACGGTCACCACCGGGGCACGGGGAACTTCCATACCTTCATGTTTGACGGATATGGCCAGATCATCCTCCAGTGCCGTCGCGGATATTATCTTGGCCTTGTGGCCGAGCTCTTCTATCAAGAGCACCGAGGTATCCTGATCCAGCACCTGGTTCAAAGTAGCCATTACGCCCATCTTCATCAAGACTTTTATCAACTCGCCTGACTTGATGGACATGCGCAACGCGAGATCAGAGAGAGTGATCGCTTCCGGTATTTCGATTTCGCGCGCAATGAATTCTGTGGGCATCTCAAACTGGTGCTGCTTGGGGTGATTGATTTTCTTTTTGGCGCGCCAGCGCGAGCCGCCTTCAAGCTCTTCAGCATCAAGTACGAAATCGTCGCTGGAACGGACTTTGGTAAACTTCTTCGGATCTTGTAC
>CANCGR010000353.1 GCA_947377625.1 Gammaproteobacteria bacterium
ATCCCAGGCCAGCCGGATCGGCAGTGGATGGACAAGTTTTCGCACCGGCATCCTTATCGCTGCCTGCCGCTGGTGCTTGCCAACACTTCCGGCTGGGAGCTGCATTTGCCGGTTGCTTTCACCGCCACCTGGAACGGGGGCCCGCTCGGTACCGACATCACCGTGGAACCCACTGGCGACACCACACAAGAGCAATTGAAACGCTGGGCCACCTCGCATTTCGGCGGCGGTGTGCTGACTTTTCACACCGGCTATCTGTTTCGCACCGAGCCGGGCTGGGACATCTGGACCGGCGGCGCTCCTAACCAAATCAAAGATGGAATACAGCCGTTGGTCGGCATTGTGGAAACCTTCTGGCTACCCTTCCCTTTCACAATGAACTGGCACTTCACGCGTCCCGGTTCCGTCAGCTTCGACAAACATGAACCGTTTTGCTTCATCACGCCGATGCCGCATCAGGCACTCGATGACATTGAACCTGTAGTTAAACCGATCGAGTCGGACCCTGAGCTGTATGCGCAGTATCAAGCCTGGGGCAATAGCCGCTCGCAGTTCATCACCGATCTTAAAAACCGCAACGAAGACGCCGTGAAGCAGGGCTGGCAACGCGATTATTTCCAGGGACGTACTCCCGACGGTGAAATCCCCATCGATGGCCATATGGCCCGGCGGCGCCTGAAAAATCCGCGTCAGGAAAGTTAGCCGCGCGTTAGAATGCTCTTACGTATTCATCATTGCCCGCAATGAGCCTAAAGAAGCTGTATGTCCATGCCACAACCCAATATCTTGCTTGAATTCAACCGGCTGCAGAAAGAAGTCGCCGAACTCAACACGCCGTCAGCGCAGGTCCGCAAGATCGTGGATTCAGTGTCGGAAATCATCGGCACTGACGTGTGCACGCTCTATTTGAAAGACCAGCATGAAGACATGGTGCTGATGGCCAGCCATGGCTTGGTGGATACCGGGCCGGTGAGCATTCCCTCGGGCCGCGGCCTGGTGGGGCTGGTGGCGCAGGATCGTCACGCGCTCAATATGCCCAAGGCCAGCGAACACCCTAATTTCTTTTACGTGGAAGGCACCGCCGAAGAACGCTTCCAAAGTTTCTGCGGTGTGCCGCTGGTGCATTACGGCAAGGTAATCGGCGTATTGGTGGTGCAGCGCGTGGACCCGGTGGCGCTGCCGGCCGAGAGCGAAGCGGTATTGATTACCCTGTGCTCGCAATTGGCCCACATCGTCGCCGACATGCCGGTGACGCTGCAGGGCGCGCATATCAATACCTACATTCGTGGCGTCAGTGGCAGCTCGGGCGTAGGCATTGGCCAGGGCGTGCTGTGTGACCACGGTGAGCTGTTCAGTGTGGCCGATGAACCTTGCACCGATATAGAAGCCGCTGTCGCCGACTGGTATGCGCTGCTGGCGAAAGTGCAGGATGAAATCAAAGCCGAAGAAGCCACACTCAGCGCGCAACTGTCGGCGCATGAATCCAGCATTTTCCACACCTATGCTTCGCTGCTGTCTGATCAAGCGCTGATCCAGAAAGTGGAGACGGAGATTCGCACCGGCAACTGGCTGCCAGGTGCCTTGCGCAAATCCGTGCAGTATTTCGCCGACCTGTTTCTGGAGATGGAAGACCCTTACTTGCGAGCGCGCCATGAGGATATCCATCACCTTGGCAACAAGCTGTATGGCACGCTGCAAGGCAACAATTCGCTGGCAGAAAAAATCGCCAACATGCAGCAGGTTGTGCTGATCGGCGACCAGGTGAGCGTCTCGGATATTGCCACCGTGCCCAGCGACCGACTGGTCGGCATCATCTGTTTTGAAGGCTCAAGCATGTCGCACACGGCGGTGCTGGCCAACGCACTGGCGGTGCCGGCAGTGATGGGCATCTCGCCGCTGAAAAACCTGCGCACGCGCGAGCGCTTCATCGTGGACGGCAACAGCGGCCAGATTGTGCGTTATGCCAATGATCGCTTGTGCACCGAATTCCAGCGCGTCATCGACGAAGAGAAACTGCTGCTCGACAAGCTGTCGATGTTGCGCGATGAACCGGCCATCACGCCCGACGGCCATTCCATTCGCCTGCTAACCAACTCCGGCTTGCTGGCCGACCTTACCCCCGGACTCAAGCACGGCGCCCAGGGCATTGGTCTGTATCGCACCGAGATTCCGTTCATGGTGCGGCAGAGTTTTCCGTCAGAGCAGGAACAGGTCGACGTTTACAACCAGGTCTTCAGAATCTACACCGGCAAGCCGGTGTACATGCGCACGCTTGATGTCGGCGGTGACAAACAGTTGCCGTATTTCCCGATCACTGATGAAGAAAACCCGGCACTGGGCTGGCGCGGCATTCGTTTTACGCTCGACAACATCCAGCTGATGATGACGCAGGTGCGCGCGATGCTGACCTCCGCCTGCCAAAGCAACGGCGACTTGCACATCCTGCTGCCGATGATCAGCGCCGCTGAAGAGCTGAACAGCTTCAATGAGTTGCTCAATGAAGCGCTGCGTCAATTGCAGCAAGAAGGCCATGCCGTGAAACGCCCGCGCGTGGGCGTGATGATTGAAGTACCTGCGGCAATTTCGCAGCTGCCGTTCTGGAGCAATCGTATCGACTTTGTGTCGATCGGCTCCAATGACCTGACGCAATATTTGCTGGCACTGGATCGCAACAATTCACGTGTGGCCAGCCGCTATGACAACTTGCATCCGGCGGTGGTTCACGAATTGAATCGCGTGGTACAAATTGCGCGTGAGTACAATCTGCCACTGAGCCTGTGCGGCGAAATGGCAGCTGACCCGCTGGCGGTAATTTTGCTGCTCGGCATGGGCATCACCACCTTGAGCATGAGCGCCACCAAATTGCTGCGCATCAAATATCTGGTACGCAAGCTGCCACAGCGGCGTGCCGAAGCCATCCTGCAGCAATGTCTGCAACTGGATAACAGTCAGGATATTCGCGCACTGTTGCGTAGCAACCTTATCAAACTTGATCTGGGCGAACTGATCAAATAACGCAGATCAAACAAAACCGACGGGATATTAATGTCAGGCAAAGCAGACTCACTCAAATCAATCTTTTATGCACTGGCTGCCAACTTTGCGATTGCCTTAGCCAAGGGCGTGGCGGCGTTTTTCACCAATTCCGGCTCGATGCTGGCAGAAGCCATCCATTCACTGGCCGACTGCGGCAATCAAGGCCTTTTGCTGTGGGGCGTCAAGCATGCCAAACGCGCACCGGATGAAAAGCATCCGCTCGGTTACGGCAAGAGCATCTACTTCTGGTCGTTCATTGTGGCGCTGATGCTTTTCAGCGTTGGCGGTTTGTTTTCCATTTATGAAGGCGTGCACAAATTGCGCTCGCATGAAGAGATGGCATCACCATGGATCGCGATCGGCGTACTGGTTTTTTCGATTGTTACCGAATCGCTGTCGATGGCCGGCTGCGTGACGGAAGTGAACAAGGTGCGCAATGGTCGCAGTTTTCTGCAGTGGTTTCGTGAAACCCGTCAGAGTGATTTGATGGTGATCTTCGGTGAAGATCTGGCCGCTTTGGTCGGATTGGTATTTGCGTTGGCGGCAGTTACCTTGACGATGCTGACTGGCAATCCGATATTTGATGCCCTGGGCAGTGTGGTGATCGGCGTGTTGCTATTGGTGGTGGCCTTCATGCTCGCCACCGAAATGAAAGACCTCATCATCGGCCAGGGCGTGGAGCCGGCCCAGCGTGATGAGATGTGGAATTTCCTTGAGCAACAACCGGAAGTGGAACGCGTCTTCAACCTGCTCACCATGCAACTGGGTGAAGACGTCATGGTGGCCGTGAAGGCACAGATGCGCCCGGCGGCAAGTGACATTGCACTGATCGAGGCCATCAATGCCGTGGAGAAACGCTTCAGGTCACGCTATGAAAGTGTGATTTGGTGTTTCTTCGAACCAGACTTTCAAGATTAGGCGCTGCTTAAAAGTCAAGCATCGATCAGGAAACGCCTGATCCACGGAAACAACACGACAGTCAGTGCTGCTGCCTCCAGCAATTGTCTGTCCATGTGAAGTGTTGCCAACGTGGCGTCAGACTGACTGACCAACATGGCCAGAATGGCAATGCCAATCATCGGCAGAATGCC
>CANCGR010000354.1 GCA_947377625.1 Gammaproteobacteria bacterium
CCGTCGGGCGCAATCACATCAGCGCCGGCGCCGGTAGCGACATAGATGCGGCCTTCCTGATCTATTGCCGAGCCATCACCGCTGCCGCTCAGTGGCGCGAAGTCACGTTGATTGGCCAATGCACCATCGCTTTGCACATCGAAGGCCACCAGCTTGGGACCATTGGTGACATAGAGCATGGTTTCATCTGCGTTGAGGATGATGCCGTTGGCACCCGCCATGTCTTTGCCATATTGCGTGATGTTGCCTTTCGCATCGGCGCGGAATACGCCAGCGCCGGAAGTGGCTATGTAGACATTGCCTTTGTTGTCAGCAGCGATGTCGTTGACGACACCGCCCGCGCAATCAAGCGGCTCGCCATTGATGGAAGTTGCGTAAGGCTTGCGCTGCGGTTGCAGCTGCACCACGCCGGCATGCAGGCCGCGCATCGCCAGAAACAGCGTGCCGTTTTTGCTGCGCGTTAGCGCGCCGCCGGTGTTGGTGTTGTCAAACAACACTTTCGCCAGCCCGGTAGCAGGGTCCAGCTGCATCACATTACTGGCATCCTGGTTGGCAAACAGCAAGGTGCCGTTGTCGCCTGCAATCGGGCCGTCAGCATTGTTGCCCTGCCACGCCCACACCACGCGCCAAGCCGCGTTGGCTGCCACGACGCCGGGAATTGCCTGCACCATTGGCAAAGCCGGGGCAGGGGGTTCGTCATTGGCATTGGGGTTGATGGGAATTCCGAACGCAGCCGGTGTCTGTTTGCACTTGGCGACCAACGCCTTGTAGTCAGGATGCTGCCAGGTTTGCATGCTGTTGCCGCGCGCGAAGGCAGAGGCAGGTTGTTGGGCTTGGGCCATGCAGCAGCACAGGGTGGAAGCAAGCAGGGAAGAAGCAAGCAAAGTTTTGCGAACGAAAAGTGTCAGCATGGAGTCAGCCTCGTGTTGGAGTATTGATTGTTTTTCTATTGCCTTGGTGCGTTTGGTACAACTACAAAAGTGGAGCGGCGTTCAAGACCAATACCACAAGATCACCCTTGCCGACTACGAACCGCTATTTGGCATTGCAATCGAAGTGTCGCCAACGCCGTCACTGCGATTACACTGGCGATACTGTTCAACCTTGCCTTGTGGTCATCACCACCGGGCTGGTCGGCGGCCTGATGCAGACGAGTTGATCATGATCACTGCCCTCACTCAACGCCCGCCGGCTGTAGCTGGCATGTTTTACCCTGGCGATGCCTTGCTGCTGCGCGACACGCTGGCGAGTTGCCTTGGCGCTGTGGTGGAGCCGACACACGCACTTGCCGGCCTCAAAGCTCTGATCGTGCCGCATGCGGGTTTTGTTTATTCCGGCAGCACGGCCGGCAAGGCCTACGCCCTGCTGGCGCCACTGGCGCAGCGCATCCGTCGGGTGGTGCTACTAGGCCCCTGCCATCGGGTCGCAGTCAATGGCTTAGCCGCGCCCACGGTACAAGCGTTTGTTACGCCGCTGGGCAGCATTCCGCTGGACCGCGCCGCGCTGGATTCGCTGGCTGACATGCCTCAAGTAATCGTTAGCGACGCGGCTCATGCGCAGGAACATTCGCTGGAAGTGCAACTGCCGTTCCTGCAAACAGTGCTCGGTAAATTCGAACTGGTGCCGCTGGCCGTCGGCCGCACTGGCGCAGCGCAAGTGGTCGAGGTTATCGAAAGACTTTGGGGCGGGCCGGAGACGCTGATTGTGATCAGCTCCGACCTGTCGCATTTTCATGACTACTTAGAGGCGAAACGCATCGACACCGATACGGCGCAGCACATACTGGCGCTGGAACAACTGACCAGCTTCGATCAAGCCTGCGGCGCGCTGCCGATCAACGGCTTGCTGGCCATAGCGCGGCGTCGAGGTTTGCGCATCGAGCGCATTGCCCAATGTAATTCCGGTGATACGGCCGGCGACAAAGTGCGTGTAGTTGGCTATGCCAGCTTCGCGCTCTATGAGCCGGCCGCCGTTGGCGACGACCTTGGCGCTGCGCTGCTGGTGCGCGCCCGCAATGCCATCGCCGCGCAGTTCAAGCAACCTGGTAGTGCCGAGCCTATGCACCCGGCACTGGCGCAATTGGGCGCCACCTTCGTCACGCTGACGCAGAACGGCGCCTTGCGCGGCTGCATCGGTTCGCTGCAGGCGCACCGGTCGCTGGAGCAGGACGTGCGTGCCAATGCCATCGCCGCCGCTTTTCGCGATCCCCGCTTTCCGCCATTGACGCTCGAAGAGCTGCCGCGCACGCGCGTTGAAGTGTCCCTGCTGACTGCGCCCGTGCTGATGAGCTTTGTCGATGAAGCCGATGCGTTGCGGCAGCTGCGCCCCAATGTCGATGGCGTGATTTTTTCGGCCGCTGGCAAGCGCTCCACTTTTTTGCCGCAGGTGTGGGAACAACTACCAACTCCTCAGCAGTTCATGGCACATCTAAAACAGAAAGCCGGTTTGGCCGCTGATTACTGGTCACCCGAAGTTCAACTGCAACGCTACGAGGTGCGCAAGTGGAAAGAAACGACGCCCCGCTGAGCGGAGTCCCGGCGCGCTGGTGGCATGCACTTGAAGACGGGCGTATCCAGTGCGACCTGTGCCCGCGCGAATGCAAGTTGCATGAAGGGCAGCGCGCCGCCTGCTTCGTGCGCGCAAGGCAGAACGGCGAGTTGATCCTCACCACCTACGGTCGCAGCTCGGGTTTTTGCATTGATCCCATCGAGAAAAAGCCGCTCAACAATTTCTTCCCCGGCTCCAGCATCCTTTCCTTTGGCACTGCCGGCTGCAACCTCGCCTGCAAGTTTTGCCAGAACTGGGACATCTCGCGATCGCGCGACATGGATCGTCTTATGGACGATGCAAAGCCCGCCACCATCGCGCGCGCGGCGCAACAAACCGGCGCGCGCAGCGTTGCGTTCACTTACAACGATCCGGTAATTTTCGCTGAGTACGCGATGGATACAGCCGATGCCTGCCACGCACTTGGCATCAAGGCGGTGGCCGTCACCGCCGGCTACATGCACCTGGCACCGGCGCGCGAGTTCTACGCCAAGATGGACGCTGTCAACATTGACCTCAAAGCCTTCACCGATGAGTTCTACCACGAGCTGTGCGGCGCCAAGCTGCAGGCTGTGCTCGACCTGATCGCAATGGTGCATCACGAAACCGGTTGTTGGGTCGAGCTGACCACGCTGCTGATTCCCGGCAAGAACGATTCAGATGCCGAGCTCAAAGCGCTGTCTGCGTGGGTGGCAAACGAACTCGGCCCCGATGTGCCGATCCATTTCAGCGCCTTTCATCCCGACTGGAAAATGAAAGATATTCCCGCCACACCACCGGCAACACTGGCACGCGCGCGCCACATTGCGATGGAGTCAGGCCTGCGCTACGTCTACACCGGCAACGTGCACGACAAGGCCGGCGATGCCACGCACTGCCCCGGCTGCAACAAGGTGGTAATCCAGCGCGACTGGTACAACATCCTCACCTACGCGCTGGACGAGCAAGGCCACTGCCAACATTGCGGCACGCAAGTTTCTGGCCGCTTCGGAAAATTCGGCACGCCTTTCGGCGCACGCCGCATTCCGGTCAGGCTGCACTCAAGCTGAGCCGGCGTTCGCTACAAGCTTTGATCACTTGATCTGAATCTTGCGCACGGCGCTGAGGTTGTCAGTCACATACAGCGTGCCGCCAACGCGCACCATGCCGCCAAGTTGTTTGAACTTCACATTGGCTCCAATGCCATCGCCATAGCCACTGACAGTTCCGGCCACTGTGCTGACTACACCGGTTGCCAATGCGATCTTGCGTATCAAACTGCCGTCATTGATATACAGGTTGTCGTCATCACTGGCGATTCCTTCGTTTTGCAGCGTGAAGGTAGCCGCAGTGCCTTTGCCATCACGACTGATGGCGGCAACAGAAGTATCGCCAGTCAGATTGGTGACGACATTGGTCGCAAGATCGATCTTCTTCACTGTTGACCCACCGGCTACATACAAGTTGCCGCCGCTGTAGGTAACCGATTGTGTGGACGACAACAGCGCAACACCTGTCAGCGCTACATCACTTACCGCACTGGTTGCCAAGTCTATTTTGCGCAAGATGGCGGGAGTGCCTGACAGTTGTGAGTCCAGCA
>CANCGR010000355.1 GCA_947377625.1 Gammaproteobacteria bacterium
ATTTTTCTGGTAGCCATCAATGGCCGCTACCCCGCTGCAGGCATCGAGGCCTTTGTCGATCTGTGTCGCGAACACAAGATTGCGTTGGTGGAAGATGCCGCGCAGGCGCTCGGCTCGCGCTATCCCGACGGTTTTCACATGGGCACCAAAGCCAGCATTGGTTGCTTGTCTTTCTCGGCACCAAAAATCATCACGACTGGCCAGGGCGGTATGTTGCTCACCAATGATTCGCGCATCGCTGACAAACTGCGGCGCCTGAAAGACTTCGGGCGCAGCGGTGGCGGTAACGACATTCACGCCAGCATCGGCTACAACTTCAAATTCACCGAGCTGCAGGCCTGCATCGGGCTGGCGCAACTGGAAAAACTTTCAGCGCGTGTGTTGCGCAAGAAAGCAATATGGCAACGTTATCAATCAGCACTGGCGGGCATTGCCGGCATCACACTGTTTGACATGGATATAGTGAATTGTGTGCCGTGGTTTATCGACGTGCTGGCAGAGCAGCGCGATGAACTGCAAGAACACTTACGTCAGCAAGGCATCGGCACACGCGTAATGTATCCACCTCTTAACGCACAGGAATGTTATCGGGTGGCAGGCAGTTTTCCGGTGTCGGAAGAAGTGGGGCGGCGCGGCTTGTGGCTGCCCTCCGCCTCACAGCTGAGCGATGCGCAGGCTGACCGCGTGTGCGAAGCGATAGCCGGTTTCTATCGCAGCTAGCGTTAACCTTTCTTCAGCTTGTTCGACCAGTACTCGATCATTTCGATCATCATCTCTTCGAAACTGATTTCAGGTTGCCAGCCGAGGGTGGTGCGGATTTTGGTAGCGTCGCCTTTCAGGTAGGGCAGCTCTTCGGGCCGAAAAAACTTGGGATTGATGCGGATATAGTCCTGATAGTTAAGCCCGAGCTGACTGAATACAAAATCACACATTTCCCGCACTGAGCGGGTAAGGCCGGTGGCCACTACAAATTCATCGGCTTCGCTGTGGTTGAGAATCATGTGCATGGCACGCACATAATCGCGGCTGTGGCCCCAGTCGCGGTAGGAATCCATGTTGCCCATTTCCAGATGCGACAACATGCCAAGCTTGATCATCACTGCGCCTTTCACCACCTTGCCGGTCACAAAGTTGGAGCCACGCATCGACGACTCGTGATTGAACAGAATGCCGTTGGACGCAAACAACTTGTAGGCCTTACGGTAGTTTCTGACGATGTGATAGGCAAACAATTTGGCACAACCATAGGGGCTGGTTGGCAGCATCGCCGTGGTTTCGCGCTGGCACAAGTCTTCATCGATGCCAGTGCCGAACATCTCGGAACTTGAGGCTTGATAGAAACGTGCATGTGGGCACTCTGCCCGATAGGCCTCCAGCATATTCAGCGTGCCCATGGCATTGGTGTTGGCGGTGTATTGCGGAATTTCAAAACTGATTCTGACGTGCGATTGCGCGGCAAGATGATAGATTTCATCCGGCTGGATTTCACGCAACAGCCGGGAAATTGCGGAGGAATGGCCAAGATCGCCGTAATAGGTCCTGATCTCGTCGGTCAAGTCGTCGATGCGCAGTTCCTGATGCTCAGGGATGGAATTGCGGCGCACGATGCCGTGCACTTCATAGCCTTTCGACAGCAACAGGCGCGCCAGCTGGGAACCATCCTGCCCGTTGATACCTGTGATAAATGCTTTCCGCACCTGCGCCCCTTATCAATCAAATAAACACTTTGTCTTGCTGCTGCCCGGTGTAGGGGCCTGTTTTGTACTCATACACCAACGTGTCGGGCATGAGCGCCTCGTAATTGTGGCCGCCCTGCAAAGTGAAACTCGCATCGCCCGGCAACAACTTGTGCTCTTCAAGCAACTGGCCATCCAGATCGTAAAACATACACCGCACTGCGCCGGCAATTACCACCCAGCTTTCCTGCGCAATCACTTGCTGAGGCCCCGGCTTCCACACATGCTGGTGCGCCTGAAAGGTTTGCCCTTGCTTGAGATTCAGTGCTGAACATTGCAGAAATTGCTCGGCCGGCACCAGATCACAGCGGCCTGCAGTCATTTCCGCTTTTCTGAACACCATATGCAATAAAGTGCCGGGCTCATGACGTGAGTAAATCTTGTCCATTTCACAATTCTTGCATTAATAGCTGGGCGTGGGTTGTTGTTTTACCAGCGATTCATTCACTGTGAAAGCGCAATGTTGCCAAGCTATGCAAGGTAGCCCAGCTGCCTGGCCGATGCCCGGGAAAATATCCCAATAAAACATTGCTGTGAGAGCTGCGGCTTCCGCTTCACGGCCATATTGGAATGACAGATTTCAATTCACCGGTCTTGAGCCAGTGTGCGCATTCAAAGCTCAGGTTGCGGGCGGCAATGTCATCAGCTTTACGCACATCATCTGCTGTCAGCACATCGCGCCAGCGACCATTGGTGCCCTGATTGATGAAGCTGCTGCCACCGCCTTTGAAGATCGCATGCATGCGTTCCGACTGGGCCGCCTGCTGTTTCATGTAAGCGTGCGAGCAATGGTGCAGAATCAGCGGCCAGCTGGTGGCGTCGACGCTGATGCCAAGAAAATTGGCGATACGACTGATTTCGCCCTTGGTGTCGGCCCGCAGATTGTTGAAATGCACCAGCAATACATTGGGCAACTCGCGAATGTCCCACCACGACTGCACATTGCTCCAGAATGGCCAGAAGTGGCCGGCATCGGTATCAAGAAATTCATGATAGTAGGCGCGAATATCTTCGGTGGGTGGCAACAGCGGCGGCCCGACGCGCCCTGGCGTGTTGTTGAATATCTCGTAGGCTTGCGGCGTGAAATGCATGTGGTGGTGATGCATGCTCCAGATCACATCACGGGTATCGCGCGCAATGTAGATGTATTTGGCCTGCGGTGAAAACACCAGCGCATCGACCGGCAAATGGGTTTTGACAAAACGGCGATGCTGCTGCGCTTCCAGCTGCGCGTGCACTTCATCGATTGGCATCACACGCAGATCCAGCCAGGGTGAGGCAGCGAATGCAAAATCGGGGTCAGCTCCCTGACTCACCAGCTGCCCGACAATCTGCTGCATCCAGGTGGTGCCCGACTTGGCCCAGGTGCCAATCACGATATCGTCGTCACGAAAACGGAAGCTGTTCCAGCGGGTAGAGTCCATGTGATGGTTATGGATGTCGCGTGTTTTCTGCGGCCATTTCATTGTTATACCTGCCCTTGTAACGCACCAGATCAATACCCGGCGACTTTACTGTTGTCGCGTCATTACTCGCAAGCGAACGGCGCTGAACTATCGCACAGTTTGATCAGCTGTTTGGCAGCAACGCTACTTCTTCTGCTGCAACCTGCAGCCATGCGCATCACGCACGACAAAGCCGGCCGTGGGCTCATTGAAGTGGCTGCCAATGATGTAAGTGCCGCTGTTGGCCACTTGGTCGACGAAACCCACGCGCGTTTGCGCGGCTTGAGCCTGATTCATGTCAAAGCGTGCCGGATCACCGGGCAGTTCGAACTGGATCGGGTGATGCATCATGTCGCCGGTGATGATGGCGCGCTCGCCTTTTGATTCGATGCAGATACTGACATGGCCAGGCGTGTGGCCGGGCGTTGCCATCAGACTCAGCTCGGGACAAATCCGGTGATCGGGCTCTATGAAATCAACCAGGCCGGCATCCAGCACTGGCTGAACTGCATCCGCCATGTGGTTGAGATCGTGATAGCCGTGTGTGTCGTTCAGCATTTTCCAGTGTGCATATTCTTCGCGCCCAAACAGGTAACGCGCGTTCGGAAAGGTCGGCACCCACTTGCCATTGACGAGGTGAGTGTTCCAGCCAACGTGATCGAAGTGCAGATGCGTGCACAGCACGGTATCGATATTTTCCGGCTTGAAACCGGCATGCGCGAGATCGGCGAGAAAGCTGGTCTGCATGTTGGTGAACACCGGGAACTCACGATTGCGGTCATTGCCGATGCAGGTATCCAGCATGATCTGGCGTTCTTTCGTGCGCATAACGAAGCACTGGAACGAGATCAGCATCTTGCCTTCCGGCGTAGCGTAATGCGGCATTAGCCAAGGATAGGCTTGTACAGTGGCGGGTGTGGCATCAGGCAGTAACATCGTGATG
>CANCGR010000356.1 GCA_947377625.1 Gammaproteobacteria bacterium
TGGCCCGGTATGGTTCTGTGTCTACGGGAAAATTCCAATGTTGTTGCCCAATACCTTTCGTTTGAAGTCATCAACTATCTCCAGCGTTGCCTGCGGCGTGGTGCTGGCAAGTCAGGTGCTGGCTGCGCCTGCTGTTTACACCACGCCCAATGTCATCACCACGGCCGGTGCCACTTCGGCAAGTCTCAATGGCCAAACCTTTGTTAATCAGGGGCTGCAAGGTGTGGCGCGTCTGCCGGCTACCACCACGCTGGATTTCAATGGTGATACTTTCGGCGCGTTCTCGAGCCTGGATGTAGCGCCGGGCAGTTGGCGCAAAACCGCAAGCGGCTACACTGGCATCCTGTTCTCGCTGCCCGATCGCGGTCCGAATGGCGTAGGCAGTGTTACGTTCAGTGATTACGCCGGGCGCGTCAGCAGTTTCTCGATGCTCTTTAATCCCTATACGTCGGCCACCAATTTGCCGGTCAGTGCCGATTCACAACATCAACTGGCGCTTACACAAACCGGCGGTTTCTTTTTCAAGGACTTCAACGGCAAGCTCACCACCGGCCTTGATCCGGGCACCGGCAGCACGGCGTTTGTCACCCAGAACGGCATGTCGTTGCCCGGCTCCACTATTGGCGCGGCGGCCGGCAAAATCAGTCTTGATGCCGAAGGCCTGCGTTTTCTCAACAATGGCAACTTCTATGTGTCTGACGAGTACGGTGCCAATGTCTATTACTTCGACAAAACCGGCAGCATGCTCGGCGTCATCCAGCCACCGCCGGCGTTGATTCCCAATGTGGCCAGCGGTTTGTCTTTTACGTCACTGTTGGACGCCACCACCGGGCGCCGTCTTAACCAAGGCCTCGAAGGTATTGCGGTGACTCCTGACAACAAGAAGCTCGCCACCTTGCTGCAGAGCGCCACCATGCAAGACAGCAACAGCAACCAGCAAACCCGCACCAACACACGCTTGATGGTCTATGACATCAGCAAGACCAATACGCCAGCAATGCCGATGGCTGACTATGTGTTGCAGCTGCCGACGTATACGTCCACCGGCAACGGCACTGCCGTCAACCGCACGGCTGCGCAATCGGAATTGCTGGCGCTGAACGACACTCAATTCCTGGTGCTGTCACGTGATGCCAATGGTCTCGGGCAAGCGCTGCTGGATCCGGTCTTCAAAAGCGTGCTGCTGATTGATACCGCAGGCGCCACCAATATTGCCGGCACTGCTTATGAAACCACCACAACGCCGATTTCGCCCGGCGGTGTGCTCAATACCGGCATCACGCCGGTGAGCCAAGTGGAAGTGGTCAACATTCTCAACACTGCCCAGCTCGGCAAGTTCGGGCTGAATATCAAGAACACTGCACCTACCAGTCTGACACTGACCGAGAAGCTGGAAGGCATGGCGCTGGTGCCAGTGCTCGACGAAAACGCGCCGCAGGATTTCTTTCTGCTGGTCGGTAATGACAATGATTTTCTGTCGACCACTTGCAAGGTCGGCGGGCAGGATTGTGCGCAAGCGGTGAACAGCGATGCGCTGGTGCTGGTTTACCGGCTGACGTTGCCCACTTATGTTGATTCGCAATATCTGCAGGCGATGACCACCACAGCCCCCACCACACTCGCGATGACCACAATGGCTGCGCGCGAGCTGGCGATTGCCAATGCTGACGATATTACGCAGCGCCTGCTCAATCAGCGTCATGCTGCCATGAGTGGCGCAGCCACCGGCTCGGGTGTTTCGGTGTGGGCCACTGGCGATTGGCTGAGCCGATCACAAGACACAGCCAGGCTTGGCATACGCACCACCGGCGGCACGCTTGGTCTGGATGCCAACCTCAATGACAACATTCTGCTCGGGCTGTCCGTGGGGCACTATCGCGGCAATCCCCAGACCAATGGCGCTTTTGATGCCGGCCATGAAAGCAACGTGTACTCGCTGTATGGCTCTATTCGCAACGGCGGCTTCAACGCCAATTTCATGGCCACGCACGGTGATCTGAGTTTCAGCGACATTCAGCGGCCCGGTGCCTATGGTCTCAACGGCAGCGGCAACACTGATGGCAGCAGCGTCGCCTTTATCGGAGAAGTGAGCTATCTGATCGACAACGCTAACTTTCGCTACGGCCCGCTGGCAGGCGTGCGCTGGATAGAAACCACGGTTGATGCCTACACAGAAACCGGTGCCAGCGGTGGCAACATTGTCTATCCTGAGTTCAAAACCGATGGTGCTGCCGGTTACTACGGCGGTGAAGTGTCAATGCAGTTGGGTGCTCTGCGCTCGATTGTGCGCGTGACTTACAACGACATGGACAACGTCAGCACAGTTGCCAACGTGCGACTGGCCAGCGCTACTGCTGCGATGGGCACGCAAGCAGTCACTGTGTCGGGCATTGCCCAATCGTTTGTTGAGCCTTCGTTGACGCTCACTGGCCATACCGCCACACGCTGGGATTGGTGGCTGAACTACGGTGCCAGAATCGGCACCGACGAAGGCACCGAACATCGTGTGAGTGCAGGCATAAGCAAGCAGTTTTGAAACCGGCAAGCGCACCACTGCAGGCCAGTAGTGCGCTTGTGTTGCTATTTGATAGAGATTCTTGAACTCTTCTCGTCGTCCAGGACTTTTCTCACGCTGGAAGCAGGACCTTTATTGAGAATGATGGTGCCGAACACACCGCCCAGCAAAAATACATAGCCGTCTTTGAAGCCGACATAAATGCCGCTTTTGGGAAAGTAGCGATACAGATAGCCCTGGGTGGTGCGCACTTCAGTGCCATCGGAGCCAAACAAGCTGGGATAAAGTTCCATCGCCAGATTCATCAAAGCCTGTGATTGTGCATCCAGCGTAAGTACCGGCGGGGTTAGAGTGGTGCTTGCGCCTGTGCAGCCAGTGGTAGCCGCGCTGCTACGGGCGCCATAAAAATATCCTTTGTCCTTGGCGGTAGCCGAATCCCATACCACGAATTCTGCGGAACCAGCATCGCCGCTCCAGCTGTAATCGAACCCGCTTGCCGTATCTGACCAGAAGGTCAACGCCGACAGCGAACCACTTTTGCGAAAAGGATTGCCGAGCGCTTTGCCATTCACACACAAGGTGTCGGTGGTGCCATCGATGATCAAGGTAACCGTAGTGCCGGCGGCGAAGGGAACGCTGCCCCCTTCATATTTCAGTATCCAGGTGCCAGTGACAGAATCAGGAACGGTAGTTACAGTATTTTGTGCAAACGCTGCACTGCTGAGAAAACTCGCTGCCAACAGGCAAGTGGCCGACCACAAGGTAAAGCGTTGCATCAAATTGCTCCGGGATGAAAGGAAGGGACGGGCAAAGTCTATAGAGGCAACTGCCCACAAGCCACCCCAGAGGAGGGGGAGTATTTCCCGAATTGGCAGCCTACGTCGGCCCAGCTGTTTCTGGCCCGGAAAAGCGCGGTGCAGGCGCGGGTTGCGGGATGTCGTCTTTCACAACAAAGGCTGCTCTTGCCACATTGTGTGGATGCAGCTGGGCTTCGGCGAGACTGAGCACTGGCGCTATGCAGACATCGTGGCTGTCGAAGTGTCTGCACCATGCATCACGCGTGCGAGTGCGGAAGAAAATTTCCAGTTGCTGTTTTTGCATTGGCCACAGTGCGCGGTTCCATTGATTCTGGCAGACGGTGTTATCCAGTTGCGCAACTTCCAGAAATTTTTTGTGGAACTGCGTCTCAATAGCGGCAAGGCTCAGCCACTTGCCATCCTTGCATTGATAAACGTTATAAAACGGCGCAGCACCGTCGATGACATTGCTTGCGCGTTCATCAAGCCAGCGGCCGTCGGCGAAGTCGCCGTAGATCATGCTCATCATCGAGATCACGCCATCGCTCATGGCGCTGTCGACAACTTGACCTTGACCGGTCTTGTGCGCGTGCTGCAATGCAGCCAGCACGCCCATGGCCAGATACAGTGCGCCGCCGCCGAAATCGGCGATCAGGTTAAGTGGCACTGCCGGTTTGTCTTTGGTTCCCAACGCGTGCAAAGCGCCGGTGATGGCCAGGTAATTCAGATCATGGCCGGCTTTGTGCGCGAGCGGTCCGCTCTGGCCCCAGCCAGTCATACGGCCGTAGACGAGGCGTGGGTTAAGTTGC
>CANCGR010000357.1 GCA_947377625.1 Gammaproteobacteria bacterium
GGGGCCATGGAACAGGTGCGACAAGCCCTGATACATGAGCGGAAATTCGTTTTCGAGCGGAGCGTGGTGAAAAGCCTGTGCCATCAACTTGCCGTGTTGCGGAAAGGCAGAGCCATCAAGCCATTGCCATGCGCGCGGCAGTGGCGCCATGAATCGGGCCTGCTCATAGGGCGTTGCCTGTGCCATGGAGCCTGCATTGAGTTGTTCATACAGTGCTTGCAACGGATGGACCACTGCATCCCAGTTATCGAGCGCCTCCTGCATTGTGCGTGCAATCGGCTGTGCAGGAATCACGCGGTGCAGGTGCTTGGCTACCACCACCAGGCAGCCATCAGGTGTTCCGTCATTCACGGTGGCCAGTTTCATTGCATGCACTCCGAACAGTGGCGGTACCGCATAACAGTCATGACTCAGGGTGCTAAACCAAAACGCTGACGCGCTTCCGCCAACGTGGCCGGTTTTGCGCCATAAAACGCCGCAATGCTCACCGCGGCCTGCACCATTTCGCGGTTGCTTTTCGCAACGCTGCGGTCCGGCAGATAAATCCCGTCTTCGAAACCAACGCGCACCAGATCGCACCCCATGGCAATGCCGAGCGTAGCGATCTTGAACATGTCGTGTCCGGTGGCAGTGACGCCCCAAATTGCGCGCGGGAACATGCGAATGCCTTCGTCGATATTGAAAATGATGTTGCGGGCTATGGGAGGCGTGGCGCCGAACCCGCCGCCATGCAGCAGCCACAGGTTGTCACGATTCTTGTCAAACAATCCTTCATTGGCATAACGCATCATGCGATGCAGCGAGCTGGCCTCGACAATTTCATATTCAAGCGCAGAGCCTTTGGCGTAGACCGCTTTTATCGTGCTTTTAAGCAGTTCAGGCGAGTTCACATAAGGGGTTTCACCGGGATAGCCGCCTTCCGGGTTATAGAAATCCGCCGATCCGCCAGCGATACCAAACAAATCCTGCTGCGGTTCAATTTCCAGCAGGCCCAGTCGCTCCGCGTCCGACGGCCAATGCAGGAGCCCGGTCAACGGATCACGGCGCACGCCTATGCCATTGGTGGTTTGTATAAGGATGGGGGAACGTGCACGAATCTCCTTGATGATCTGTGAATATACCGCCTTGTCGCCGGTGTTCTTGCCGTCAGGCCCCCTGGCATGCACATGCACCAGGCAAGCACCGGCCTCGTAACAGCGTGCCGCCGCTTCACCGATTTCCTGCGGTTGTTTCGGCACCACGGCGCCGTCTCGATCCTGTTGCATGCCGCCATTGAGGGCGACAGTGATCATGATCTTGTTACCTGGGAGCATACAAAACCTCTATGGATGTTGGGGATGTGAAAGCAGGCATTATGGATCGGGCCTTGTGTCTGGTCTGTCCATCCCAAACAGGACAGCCACCAGGCACCCACGGGCGGTCGAAGCCTTTACCTCGGCATCAGTTGTCGTCTGGCGAGAGGACAACGCCGCAGGACCTGCCATGCGAAGATGGCCGAGAGGGGTAGCTTATGATTAAAACAACCAGCACGCTCAGGCTAGCCACCATACTGTCCTGCAGCCTTGTGTATTTGTTCGACGGCCTGATCCACTCCATTCTGGGTCCGCTGGCTCCGGCCATTGCCAAAGACATGTCGCTTTCCCTGACCCAGCTGGGCCCCATTTTCTCGGCAAATTTGATTGGTCAATGTTTCGGACTGATGACGGTGCCGCTGCTGGTGAATCGTTTAGGCCATCGTCGCATTACGCTGTTCAGTTTGTTGGGCTTCGGCACATTTGAATTGTTGGCGGGGTTTGCACAAGGGTTCTATCAGTTGTTTTTCCTGTGCATGATTACCGGGTATTTTCTCGGTGGTTGTCTGCCGAGCTGCTTGTCCATCGTTACCTTGTCGGCTCCACCCCACAAGCGCGGCTTTGCCGTGACCTTGCTCTTCACGGGCTATGGGCTGGGCGCCACCATTGCAGGCGTGATCTCAAGCATGTTCGCAAATGCGCATGATTGGCGCACCGCTACCTGGCTGGTGGGAGCGCTGTGCATTGCCTCCACGCTGGTTGCAAAACCGTTTTTGATTGAACCCTCCACGGCCATAACTGCAGAAACGGCACCATCCGGAAAAAATTCAATCGGGGAGTTGTTCGCAATCTTTGCCAGCAATCAGGTGGCAGGAACACTGATGCTGTGGCTGCTTTTCATCTGCATGCTCACCATCAATTACTGCCTGTTTTCCTGGTTGCCCACCATGCTGGTGACAGTGGGTCGAGATCCCGCGGTCGCTGCCAACGCCATATCGATATTTTCGCTGGGCGGCATTGTGGCGGCATTGGCAGTGGGGCTGTTGATGGATCGCTTTGGCGCCATTCGGGTGCTGATTATTTTGCTGACTGTCGCCGGTGGTCTTCTATTCCTGGTGGGTCAGGTAATGGCTACTGCATCCACCTTCTGGCTTTTGACGATACTGGGTCTTGGCGGCTTTTGCTTCCTTGGTGCTTATGGCGGGGTAAATCTGGTGCTGACTTGTTATTACCCTGATTGGCTGCGGGCTGTTGGCATCGGCTGGACCAAAACGGTAGGACGCATCGGCACCATCCTGGCGCCCATTCTGATTGGCCTTGCGTTAAGTGCAGGAGTGGCCGAAACCACCGTCATGTCCTTGTCACTGGCACCTATCCTGCTGGCGATCATTGCACTTGCTGTAATCGCCGCTGTACAGTCACGACGCGCTAAGCACTAATCGCTCCAGCGCGTTACCGACTTGTCAGGATCGCCCATGGCCGAACTAAATCAGATCAAATATTTGCGCGCGCCCGTCGCAATGGGCCCTGTTTACGAGAAGTTGCTGGATGCGATGGACTCCGAAAAATTCGGCGCGACGGTATTGGATTCGCTGAACGCAATCACCACTGGCGTGCGTCGCTTGTACCTGTTCGAAGCGACCAGTCAGGAAGAGAACCAGTTGCAGTACTATTCCTGTGAACCCTATGTGGTCGATTTGTTTCCCACCTACAAGAAATGGTATCTCCCGGAAGATCCAATCCGCGAGGCCTACCGGGCAGCACCAGCCTGTAGCGATGTAGTGCTGCAGCGCATCAGGCCCGGCGACATAAGTTGCCCACAATTCCGGCAGTGCTTTTTTGAAGCAGGCGGCATCGTGGAACGCATATCGATTGTGCAGAAGGGCGAGCATGCCTGGCGGGGCATGTCGGTGGCACGGCATAAAAGCCATGGCTGCTGCTCAGACGATGAAATTACCGCGTTATTGGAATTGGCATATTTGGCATTGCCGATAATGTCGCGCAATGCGCGCCACCGCCAACAGCAAGACACGATGTCTGTCACCGAACTGGAAGAGCGCTTTGCCAGCCGCTTTGCCCGGCTTACCAGCCGCGAACGCCAGGTATGTGCCAGGGCAGTAAGCGGGATGACAGTCGAGGCAACGGCGAAGGACCTGGGCATTGCCAGAACTTCGGTGCTTACTTACCGGCAGCGCGCTTACCAGCGTTTGAATGTAAATAGCTCGCTTGAGCTTTGCTCCTTGTTCGTCCATTAGGCAGTGATGCAAACGTTGCTGCTGTCCTCTGAGTGACGGACAGACCTGCAATACCCCGCATCCTACAATCCCTCGCACTTCCAACAAGGCGTGAGGGATTCATGAGCAATACCACCACAACACGTGAACAGGCAGGACTGGACGTTCTGGAGGCCTTGGGTTGGGGCCATAACGAGGATGTGAGAGCGCTGGATGAGGATTTGTGGCGTATTATTTTGGAGGCCAACTTCGGGACAATTTGGGCTCGCCCCGGTCTTTCCTTGCGGGATCGGGAATTGATCTGCCTCTCGGTGTTGATTGCGGTGGGCGCGCATGGTGTCGCCAAGCACTTCAAGTTTGCGCACAAGGTTGGCATCACCGACGACGAACTCAAGGAAATCATTTTGCAGACCATTCCCTACGCCGGACTTCCCAAAGCCTTGGGGGCGATGGCAGCGTTGCGCCGCGTTCAACAAGGTGAAGAGCTGAAACTGTAGCCCCCCCTGTCACCAGTGAGCAAGTTATGAATACCGGCAACATCATGGCATCCGCCCCCATTCCCCTGCCAACGGAGACAATGTCACG
>CANCGR010000358.1 GCA_947377625.1 Gammaproteobacteria bacterium
TGCAACTCCCACAACCCTCACCCTTGCGAGTCACCTGCTTCGCCGGCACCCGCCCGGAATGCCTGAAACTCGCATCCTTGAGCATGGAAGCCAGGACCGATCAACGCTTCGAGCTGAATTTGGTATCGAGCGGTCAACATCCGCACATGGTGTCGGAGACCTTGGCACACCTTGGATTATCCCTGCACGCGAGTTTGCCGCCTGTGCCGCCCGGCTCGCCAATTTCCCGCTGCATAAGCCATCTGCGTCAGCATGCCAAACAGTGGCTGGAAGGCAACCGCCCGGATATCGTGGTAGTACAAGGCGATACTTCCACTGCTTATGCCTGTGCACTGGCAGCATTTGACTGTGGCCTGCCGGTCGCCCATCTGGAAGCCGGTTTGCGTACTGGCAATCCCATGCGCCCGTTTCCGGAGGAGCCGTTCCGACGCCGCATTGCGCAGCTGACCCGCTGGCATCTGGCACCCACTACAGATGCCGCCGCCCATCTGCGCCACGAAGGATTCGCGGATGACTCAATTCATATGGTCGGCAACAGCATTACAGATCTGTTACGCATTACGCTCGATAACCCGGTCAGCCATGAAATCCCCTGGCGCAGTCATGGCAACCGCTTGCTGGTGATGACCTTGCATCGACGCGAGAATTACCAGAAAGGTCTGACCGATGTGTGTTCAGCACTGTTGCAGCTGTTGGAACTTGAAACCGATTTGTGCGTGGTATGTCCAACGCATCCCAATCCTTTGGTTCGCACGCGTTTGCAACAGTTGCTCGGCGGACATGCGCGTATTCTGGTAATTCCTGCGCTCACCTATGGTCGCTTCATTCCGCTATTGCAGGAAGCCACGCTGGTGGTGACGGATTCCGGCGGCATTCAGGAAGAAGCTGCCTATATCGGTGTGCCTGTGCTGGTTGCGCGCTCTGAAACCGAACGTCCGGAAGCCGGCCGCAACGGCGCAGTCCAACTCACCGGCACCAATCCCTCCCTGTTACTGCAAGCCTGTCGGGAGCGCCTGCGCAGTGCACGCCCCGCTCCTTGCGCCTTCGATGCTGACGCCCCTTTTGGTGATGGCAATACTGCAGCGCGTGTGCTGTCTACGCTGTGGGCAGCAAGGCAAAATATTCTGTGATGAACACCGGCCAGGCAGAAGACGGCGCTGCCCGCATTGGGCACTTCCTTTTACATGGCCCTGCGCAACAGCGTAGCGGTGGCAAGATTCACGGCGCAGTCGCCGGCACAGTGCGCGCTGATGGCTCCGCCAAATATATTTATGGCGAAATCACCGGCTACTATTTGCATTGGCTGGCGTCATTTCCTGCTGCGCCGGACGTACTACTCGCCCCTGCCCAGGCAGCTGCGAATCGCATGCAAAATTATTTGCACCCCACCGACATGCCACTCACCCGCACCTATCTGCAAGCATCAGAAGAAGATTGGCGCAATGAAGCGTTGTTTGCTTTCGATCTGGCGATGATTGCCGGCGGGTTGGCACGAGCTAACCACCGCAAATTGATAATGTTGTCGCCGCAGCTGCTCACCGATTTGCAACGCTGGCTGTCGCGGTTTGTTGGAGAAGGCGGCCTGAAGGTCTGCGTTCCACGTTCACCTGCGTCACAACTACCGCAGCGTTGGTCGACGCAAGGCGGCAGTTTCACTGCCAAAACCGCCAGCCGGATTTTGATGTTACACAAACAAACCAGCCTCGACGCAAACCTGGTACAAGCCTGCCAGCAAGAACTGCAGCTACGGGTCAGCCAGGCCGGGCAGCATGGGCTCGACATGATTCACCCCACTCTGTACTCCCTGGAAGGTTGCATGACCAGTGCGCAGGCTGACTTCGACTTACTGGCGCACTGGTTCGACCAGATCATTGCTTTGCAGGCAGACGACGGCAGCTTGCCGGAGTCCTTGCAAACTCCTGATGTACGCCGCACCGACATCATTGCCCAGGCTCTGCGCGTCGCTGTTTTTCTTGAATACTCACTCGCGCAACCCGGGCGTTATCGCGCCGCTTGTGACCGTTTTGCACAAGCACTGCTGCAACGCATACGGGCCGATGGCAGCATGGGTTTTTGCACAGACAACAAACCCGAAGCCAATACCTGGTGCGCGATGTTCAGCGAGCAGGCCCTGCGACTTTATGCTGCCTATAGCACAGAGCAACCCCTGCCGTTCGCAGTGGAAGCCCTGGTATGACACGCCGATCCCTGCCTGAAAAACTGCGCGCGTGGTCGCGTTTCATTCCGATGTTTATCGCGCTGAAAATTGCCGAGCGGCGCAGTCGTCGCCAACCGGTGCAGCGACGATTGGGGCAGTGGCAGCCGGGCGTATCCGTGCTGATTCCTGAATCCGGCACCCCTGATTTACTGGCTACCACACTGGCTCGCGCTGCGGCAGCAATAGCCATCCTGGACGAGCCTGCGGAAATCATCGTGCAGGTCAACGGTGCCCGTGCTGAGCTCTACCGTAATCTGCAACGCGACTATCCCTTAGTCATCTGGCGTTTCGCTGACGCCGCACTCGGCTTTAACGGAGCCATCGAAGCCGGCTTGCAAGCGGTGCGGTTTGGCGCTGTCTATCTGCTCAACAGCGACATGTACATGGACCGCCAGGCGCTGCAACAACTGCTGCCTTACCGCTCTACTGCTGCCTTTGCCTTGGCCTCGCAGATTTTTTTCCCCGATGATGGCCGTCGGCGGGAAGAAACCGGTTGGTCTGATTTTTATGTGCAAGGCACCCGCACGGTGGTTTACGAAAAAATGCCGGATTTGTCGCCAGTCGCCCGTGCCAGCTTCTATGCCAGTGGTGGCTCCTCACTGTTTCGCACTGCTTTGCTCAAGGAATATGTGCACGATTCGCGCGGCTTTTCGCCGTTTTACTGGGAAGATGCCGACTGGGGCGTGCGCGCCTGGGAAGAAGGACTCGAGTGTGTGTTTGTGCCTGCCTCCATTGTTGTGCATGAACATCGCGGCACTATCAAACGCCGCTTCAGCGAAGCCGAGATCAACCGTGTGCTTGACCGCAATGCGCTGCAATTTGAACTGCGCCATCATTTCACTGATGTCACCGGCATCCGCTCCATGGGGCATCTGGCCGCGCAAGTCGCGCAAACCCGCACAGAGCTGGGCACGCTCGACATTGCGCGTGGCGTTGCCAAAGTGCGCGGCCGCGCTGATGCCGCCAAATTGCACGGCTTCACTTTTGCCCACCTCTTCAACAAATACTATCTGCCGGGCTGGCGCGCCAACTTGCCAACCGTATTGTGGGTGACCCCGTTTGCAATTTACCCGCCTGCGCATGGCGGTGCGCGTCGCATCACCGAGTTGGCCAAGCGTTTGAGCAAGCGCGTCAATCTGATCTTGTTGACTGATGAGATGAGTCACTATCAGCAGTGTGATCCGCTGGAATTTGCCGCTTTTCGCAGTGTGCATTTGTTTCGGGCTCGCATCGATTTGCCGGGGCAAGGCGTGCAGGATCTGGCAACCCGCATGCGTGTGCATGCACCGGACGCACTGCGTTATCAATTGCGTCAGCTGCAACAGCAGTATCAAGTCGATCTGGTGCAAGTGGAATTCATGGAAGCAACACGCTTGGTGGAAGAACGCATTGGCAACACCTGTTTTGTTGCCTCACTGCATGATGTTTATCTGGATGGTGGCGCGCAGGACTCCATGCAGTTGGACACCTTGCGCCGCTACGACGGCATAGTTGCCTGCTCCGATGAAGATGCGCAGTGGTTGAACGGCCTGCCCGCGCACGTCATAAGCAATGGCGCGGTTGATCGCTATGCAAGCAGTGTGGCGTCCGGCCCTGGCAAAACCGTGTTGTTCATGGGGCCGTTTCGCTATCTGCCCAACTACACCGGCATACTCGCGTTTCTCACCGAGGTCTGGCCACTGTTGCTGATGCGCCATCCCGATGCTCGCTTGATTGTGCTGGGCGGCCCGGAATCGTGTGAAATGCAGTTCAGGCATGCGTTGCTGCGCCAGCCAAGCGTGCAACTGGTGAGTGAGTTTGTCGATCCGGCGCCTCTACTCGCGCAATGCGCTCTTACCATCAATCCGCAGCAGGAAATTCGTGGTTCGGCGCTGAAAGTGGCAGAAGCCTT